>JAIPEV010000073.1 GCA_021736965.1 Halanaerobiales bacterium
TGTCGCCTGTAAAAAGAATATGTTCTCCAAATTTATGTCTAAATAGTATAAACCAAAGCAAGATAGCTAAACCTATAAACCAATATGATTGAGCGGGTAGTCCTAGGATATTTCCGGCAAATATTTTTTGATAAATGGTGTCTCTTAATCCCATTGAATAGGCTCTTCCCTGGGATACAATATTACTAAAACCCCTAATAAAAAACTGCATACCCAGTGTTGCGATTATTGAAGGAATACCTATCTTTGTAATTAATAAACCGTTGATAAGCCCTACTAAAGCACCTGTAATTAGACAGCCAATAATAGCTAAAATAACACTACCGGTTGATTCAAAAATTATGGCAAATACAAATCCAGACAGGGCCATAACAGCTGGAAATGAAAGATCAATTTCACCCATCGCTAAAATCATTGTTAAACCAAGAGCAATTACCCCTACAAAAGGAACGGTTGATAGAAATGATCTGTAAATTTGAGGTTTTAGAAAAACAGATGGGCTTGTAATAACAAATAATATTAATACAATAATAGCAATACCGATCAGGGCCAACTGAGTTTTATATTTGGCAACATTTTTTGAGTTTAATAATTTAGATTTCATTATACCACCTAACCTTCTACTTTAGTAAGTTCGACCATTTCTGTATTAAAATCTTCAAGAGAGATCTTCTCTCTTTCATATCTTCCAACAATCTGACCTCTATCAAGTACTACAAACCGATCTGAAACAGGGTAAACGTTTGCAATATTATGAGAAATATAGATACAGGCCTTACCCCTATCTTTAATATCACGAATAAAATTAAGTACTTTTTCTACTTCCTGTAGAGAGAGAGCCATTGTTGGTTCATCGAGGATAACCAGATCAGCATCAAAATGCATTGCTCTACCGATCGCAACACCCTGTTTTTCACCACCAGATAAGGTTAAAATATTTGAATCTGGATTAGCTCCGATTCCAGTAAACCCCATCATATCGCGCATAATTTCATTGGTTTCTTCCTTTTCTTCTTTTACTTTAATAAAACCTAATTTATTAGTCTTTTGTCTACCGAGGAAAATATTTCTCCATAATGACTGTTTTTCTGCAAGGGCTTGTTCCTGATAAACGGTTTCAATACCTATTTGATGAGCTTTTTTAACGGAGTATTTTTTAGGATTAATCTTTTTTCCTTTTATGTACATTTCTCCTCCGTCAAATGGATGAAGACCGGTTATAATTTTAATCAAAGTAGATTTACCCGCACCGTTATCACCCATCAAGCCAACTACTTCATTTTCACCAACTTCAAAATTTATATCATTTAATGCTACTACTCCTCCAAAGTGTTTTTGTATATTATTCATTTTAATCAAACTCATAAATAGTTACCTCCTATTTTGTTAGGATTATGGATTTATTTAATTACTAAGTTTAAATAAAATGTAGGGACCAATTAAGGCCCCCACATATTTATACTGTAATTTATCTGATTCCTTCTTCAGCCAGTGGAGCTATCATATCAATATTACCAGCGTGAATTAATCCAGCACCAGTATCAATGTGGAGTCCTGAGAATCCCCATTTTTCTGTGAGATAGATCTGGAATATGGGTAAAAATCCTTGCAAGAAAGGTTGTTGGTCCAGTACTAAGTCGGTATAACCATTTTTAATACCTTCTGCTGTTGCTGCTGAAAGATCAAAACCAGCACCAATTATATCATTTGGACCTAAACCTGCTGATTCTATATATGTTTGTAAGGAAGATGTAAGATTACCGTGGTCGGTAACAATCAAGTCACAGTCAGGATTTGCTTGTAGATATCCAACTATAACTGGAATTCCATTTGAAGCATCTTTATCAACTTCAGCAGATATTTCCATATAGTCTACTTCTAAGCCAGCGTCCTCTAATGCATCAATAACGCCTAGAGTTCTTTGTCCACGTGTAGGTTTAGATTTTAAGCCCCATACTAAAGCTCTGTCTCCTGTACCAAGGTCAAATCTGTTTACACATCCTTCACCTAATAACTGTCCGGATGGATATAGTTCTTGGCCGACATAACCAAAACCTTCACCTTTGTATTTTGCTTCCAGTTCTGGTAAGGTTGTATTTTGACTTGTTACAATAATTCCTTTATCTACTGCATCTGCAACAAAATCTGAATATGCTTCGTCACCAGGGTGTCCCATGATTGCAATTCCGTCAGGATTTGCCGCAACAGCCTGTTCAAATTGAGTTACCATCTGTTGTGGGCTCCATTCTGACCACCTGTAATGAATATTAACTCGATCACCTAGAATTTCTTCAGCTTTCAAGGCACCATTGTAAACAACAGTAGCGAAAGTTCCGCCCGGGCTACCACCTGGGAAAAAGTAAATTTCTACAGGATCTTCATTTTGAGCCAGTGCCGGGATAGTCATAAGACCGATCAACAATGCAACTGCTAATAAGATAATACTCGTTTTTTTAAACATTAAATAAACCTCCCTTTGTTATTAGAAATCTTTAATACCGATGATCTTAAAATAGAATTTATAGCTGTATCTACACCCCCTTTTTTAATTGCTAACCTAAACTTCTTTAACAGGTAAAAAAGTATTTTATAGATTGGTATCTAATATATAATGTGATATTGTGTATACAAATATAAAAAATATATTACTTATTTTAAGAATTAAAGTATTAAGTTTATAAAGTACTTAGATGTACATTTCTATCTAAACTTATGTTATTAGTAAATCAATTGTAGGTATTTTTTAATATTCCCAGTTTTCTTTTAAAGTTTTGAACATTTCAGTGATATTTTTAGGTGGAACGAAGTTCTGTATATTATGTACAGCTGAAAATACGAATCCACCTCCAGAAGCAAGGTCATTAATACGTCTTTTTACTTCTTCTCTTACTTCTTTTTTATTACCAAATGGTAAGACTTTCTGAGAATTTACACCTCCACCCCAGAATGTAAGGTCATTACCATATTTCTTTTTAAGTTGCGCTGTATCCATACCTTTAGCAGAAACCTGGATTGGATTTAATATTTCTACCCCGATATCAATAAAATCAGGAATAAACTTTGCATTAGCACCACAGGTATGGAGAAATATTTTGGCTTCGCTTTTTTTATGAACTAAATCAAAAAGTCTTTTTTGTCGAGGTTTTATGTATTTTTTATAAAAACTTGGTCTTATCATTGGACCATTTTGGATTCCGACATCATCCCAGTAAGCAAAAACATCGATATATTCTCCAACTTCTTTGAGAAAGTTATCTGTAGCCTTTATATAAAGCTGTGTTATCTTTTCCATTATTGCTTCTGCAAATTTAAGATTGCTTGAAGTTGACATTAGAAACTCTTCCATACCTCTTATTCGAGACGGATGTTCAAAAAGACCACCACCGAAGATGGGAGAACCTACAATCGCATAGTCGGTATTTTGATAGAGATTTATTGCCTTTTCTTTTATTCCTTCCATCCGAGCTGGATCATCAGGATCTGGCCAGTCCATCTTCTCTAATGCCTTTAGAGTAGACTCTTTAATAGGAAATTCGCGATAGTCATAATAATATCCATTTTTAGGACGGTAAAGTTTAGCTCCCCATTGGTCAACAAATGTATAGTAGTCACCCTCTTTTTTTATTTTTAGTTCCCAGGTTGAGGGTGGGTTGGTCATCAGAGGAACGGCATCTACTTGTACCCAATCCAATAATCTTTGGTCCAAATAAGGTAATTGTTGGACAACATCCATTATTTCAATATCTTCTTTTTTAATTTTAAAGTTTAGATGATCCATCAAATCAAGATATGCTCCACTACAGATTGAGGTTACAATAGTAGAACCGAGATCTACTGGAATCCGATCTGGTTCATTATGATTTAGAACAGTTTTTATCCTTTCCCTTGAATTCATTACCATCTAAGATCACCTCATTATTATTAAATATAGATATTATATTTTTATTGTATGGTTGTACATACAAATGCATTTAAAAAAATATGCTATAACTATTTATTTACTTATAGACTACTTAAAAAAATCCTTCAAAAAATTTAAAATATTTCAGAAAATTATAAAATTTTAAAATAACACACACTAATATTTACTTCATAATTAAACATATTTTGTTTTTTATTGATAATATTTGTTTAATAGTTTATCTGTTAGTTGCTCTAATTTATCAATCTGGTCTAAAAGTGTAGTTACAGTATATCTTGATCTGATTTCAAAGCCGTATTTTAAAGCATTTTCAGTTAATTTTTTTGGTATTTGTTTGATAATATTATTATTTAAGGTGTCTTTTTGTTGTAGGATCTTCCTTGTCTTTAAAATTTTTTTAAGGTTTTGTTCAACAAGTAATAATATATCTTCTTTTGAGTTAAGAAGTTTTTCTTTTAATAAATTGTCTTTTTGCCATCGATCTTCAAGGTTTTTTAATATTGGCTTTGATCTATTTTTATATATATTTTTTATTTTTTTAATTCTGTTTTTTTTATTATACACTAAGTTTATTTTAGAAAAATCAATATTTTTAAGTTCTAAATAAAACAAAGTTGTAAACAAGGCTGCTATTCCTACTTTTGTACCGTGTAAGGGCATTTTTAGATTGTAATCATCTCCAAACATCTCAATAAAGTGGGAGATATGATGTTCACTCCCGGAAGCAGGTCTAGAACTTCCCACAAGCTGCATCGCAAGGCCAGAGTTAATAAGGCCCTTAATTAAGCTTACAATATTTTTTTCTGACCTGAAATTAAAACCTTCTTTTGTATTAATTATCTTATACAATTCATCCTCGATGATATGGAAGGCTTTATTACAAAAATATTCATCAAATAAAAGATTAGCTAATTTCCAGTCCAATAAAGAAGTAGTTTTTCCTAATAAATCTCCATATCCAGCCTGAATCAATCTTTTAGGAGCATTTTTTAAAACACCAATATCAGCTATTATAGCCTCTGGTGGTTTTGTATTATAAGTCTGTTTTACTCCTTGTGTAGTAATTGAGGATACTGAAGAAGCATAACCATCCATCGAAGGGGCTGTAGCAATTACAGAGTAGGAAATACCTCTCTTAAAAGCAGCATAGGCGCTTAAGTCATTGATCGTTCCGGATCCACAGGCTAAAAGATACTCATCTTTTGTAATTCTATTAAGTATCTTATTAAGATTATCTGTATTTGGAACTACTTTATTACCTTTAATTTTTAATAGATTGACATCATAATCTTTTTTAACTAAAATATTTACAGCTTTTTTGCCAGCTGCTTGATAAGTATTTTGATCACAGATCATCAAGATTTTATTTTTTTTTGTTAATCTGTCCATTACCTCGGGCAATTTATTAAAAGCATCATTTTCAATCAGGATTTTTTTAATTGTTATATAATGTTCTTTACCACAATCGCAACTAAATCTGCTGTCAAGTAGTCTATTAGTCATCATAGTTACTCCTTTTTGAAGTTAAATCATCCTTAAAATTATTCATAATTTTGTTTAATTTTTTTTAATCTCTTCATTACATTATTTTCACCACGGCCAAAGTAGTCGTATAATTTTTCATATTCGCTGTATAGATCTCTATAGATTTCAACGTTTTCTAAAATAGGATGATATTCTTTAGCCATAAGGTGTGCCATATTCTTGATTGCTTCATTGATATCATTATAACCACCATTTTTACTGCCAGCAGCAACTGCACCGTGCATCGCTGCACCGAGTGCTGGAGTCTGTTGAGAAGCAGCAATTTTAATCGGTTTATTTGTTACATCAGCATAAATTTGCATCAAGGTTTCATTTTTTTTGGCTAAACCACCACAGGCATAAAGTTCATCAATATTTATGCCATTTTCTTCAAAGGTTTTTATTATCATATTGGTTCCATATGCTGTTGCTTCAATTAAAGCACGGTAAATTTCACCCGGTTTTGAATTTAGGTGTAAGCCTAAGATCATACCGGTTAAATCAGCATCAACTAATACAGAACGATTACCGTTCCACCAATCTAAAGCTAATAGTCCACTTTCTCCTGGTCTTAGTTTAGCAGCTTTTTCTTCTAAATAATCATAAACATTCTTATTATCATCCTTAGCTTCTTTTTTAAAGTAAGATGGTATTCCTTCACGGATATACCATTCGAAGATATCACCTACAGCAGATTGACCTGCTTCATATCCATAGTACCCTAAAAGGATACCATCTTTTATGACACCAGTCATCCCAGGTACAAACTTCTCTTTTTCATCGATTACCATATGACAGATTGATGTTCCCATCACCATTACCATCTTACCAGGTTTAGAAACTGTGACTGCTGGAACTGATACAAATGAATCAACATTGGCTACTGCAACAGCTACATCTGGTCTTAAATTGATCTTTTTAGCTAACTCTTCTTTTAAATTACCAGCTTTTTCCCCGAGTGCATAAATATCTGTTGTTAACTTCTCTTTAACTACATTTTCAAGTCTTGGATCTAGTGATTTAAAAAAATCTTTATCTGGATATCCGTTATCTTTACTCCAGATCGCTTTATATCCAGTTGTTGAAATATTTCTTTTTTCTTGACCAGTAAGTTTCATGATAACCCAGTCTGTTGCTTCAATAAAACGGTCTGTAGCTTTGTATATATCTGGTGCTTGATCAAGGGTTTGCCAAATTTTAGGAAACATCCATTCTGAAGATATTTTCCCTCCATATCTTTCTAAAAAATCTTCTCCGCGTTGTTTTGCAACTTCATTTAATTTATTAGCATAGGGTTGAGCAGCATGATGTTTCCAGAGTTTAACCCAGGCATTTGGTCTGTTTCTAAATTTTTTATCATTACAGAGTGGTTCACCACTTTTATCAATAGGCAGCATAGTACAGGCTGTAAAATCTATTCCTAAACCAATTATACTTTCAGGTGAGATAGCTGCTTTTTGGATAACTTCAGGTACTGTAGTATAGATTACTTCTAAATAATCATTGGGATCCTGTAAAGCCCAATCAGTACTCAGTTTTATACTTTCATTTTCTAACGGAAGATACTCATCGATTACACCATTTGGATATTTATAGACAGAAGTTGCTAGTTCTTTGCCGTTATCAACATCTACCAGGACTGCTCTTCCAGATTTTGTGCCAAAATCAATACCAATTGAATATTTTTTGTTCAACATACTCCCTCCTTGGTTTTATATATTTATTTCTTTTTAATTTTGTCCATAGTATGAATTCTTACCATGTTTACGGAGAAAATGTTTATCAAGTAGAGTACAACTTAGTTGTGTAATATCTTTATCAAGTTGTTCAGTGTGGTATGCCATCTTTGCAACTTCTTCTAATATTACTGAATTTTTTACTGCTTGATGTGAATCATCACCCCAAACAAAAGGTCCGTGGCCATTAACCAATACTGCTGTCATATCTTCAGGATTTATATTTATGAATTTTTCAACGATTACTGAGCCTGTCTTTTTTTCATAATCTTTTTTTATTTCAGAAGTTTTCAACTTCCTTGTACAGGGAACATTTCCATAGAAGTGATCGGCATGGGTTGTTCCATAACAGGGAATTTCTTTGCCAGCCTGTGCCCAACTTGTAGCCCAGGGGGAATGGGTATGTACGATACCACCAATTTCTGGGAAATTATTATATAGTTCAAGATGAGTTGCAGTATCAGAAGATGGATTTAAATTTCCTTCTACAACATTACCTTTAAGATCTACAACAACCATCTTCTCTCTGGTTAGTTCATGATAAGGAACTCCGCTTGGTTTGATAACTACACAATTTTTATTTCTGTCAATTTCACTTACATTTCCCCAGGTGAAAGTAACGAGTCCGTATTCGGTAAGTAATAAATTCGACTTTAGTACAGCTTCTTTTATTTTTTTTAGCATTGTTTCCCACCCTCCTCTCTATTTTATATTAAAGAATAAGCCAGATTATTCCTTTTATTAAAAATGAAATAAGAAAAAATGTCGTTATTTAAGTTTTATAATTTTATAGATATACCTTTTTAGCTCCT
>JAIPEV010000074.1 GCA_021736965.1 Halanaerobiales bacterium
ATATGCACTAATCCTGTTTCTCCATCGGGGAGTTCAACAAAAGCACCAAAATTGGTAATACCAGTAACTTTTCCTTTAACTGTACTTCCTACTTCAACGGACATATTAAAAAAAATTCCTCCTTGATATATTAATGTAAACTAATTATATTATAGATAAATACAGGTGTCAAATATATTTGCTAATGTTTTACATTTTTCTCGTTAATGATATCCGGTTTCTTTTTTTATCTAGATCAATAATTTTGACAATTACTCTCTCCCCAATTGATATAATATCAAGAGGATGTTCAACATATTTTTCACTCAACTCAGAAATGTGTATTAATCCATCCTGTTTAACCCCTATATCAACAAAAGCTCCAAAGTCAACTACATTTCTTACTATTCCATGTAAATTCATTCCCGCTTCTAGATCAGAAAACTTAATAATTTCATTTTTAAATACAGAATCAGGTAGCTCATCCCTGGGATCAAGACCAGGTTTTTTAAAATTTCTAATAATATCTTGTAAAGAATACTTGCCAATATCTAATTCATTTATTAAATTAATTTTATCTATTTGATCTAGCTTCTCTCTAATCTGTTTTAAAGTATTTTTATTTAAAATGTCTTTTTTGTTAAATCCTAATCTGTTTAATATGTTCTCTGCATCTTTATAATCTTCTGGATGGATAGAAGTAAATGCAAAAGGATCCTCTTTACTATAAAACCTTAAAAACCCTGAAGCCTGCTCAAAAGTCTTTGTTCCTATCCCATAGACCTTTTTAAGTTCCGTACGTTGTTTGAACTTTCCATTATCCACTCTATATTTGATAATATTATCTGCTACATTACTATTAATACCAGATACATGTTTTAAAAGTAAAGAAGAAGCAGTATTTAAGTTTACTCCTACTTGATTTACCACAGATTCAACTACTTGATCAAGAGACTTTTTTAGTTCAGTTTGATTAACATCATGTTGATATTGTCCTACGCCAATCGATCTAGGATCTATTTTTACTAGTTCAGAAAGTGGGTCTTGAAGTCTTCTGGCAATTGAGATTGCTCCTCTAATGCTAAGATCAAGATCAGGAAACTCATCTCTTGCTTCTTTTGAGGCAGAATAAACAGATGCACCCGCTTCGTTTACAATAATATATTTAAGATCTCGATCAAAATTTAGTTCTGAAATAAATAGTTCTGTTTCCCTGGAGGCAGTACCATTACCGATTGCAATAGTATTAATTTCATATTTGTCAACAGCCTTTTTTAATATTTGAGTAGCCTTATCTTTCTGATTGGCAGATTGATGAGGATATATTTTATCATATGTGATCAAGTTGCCTGTTTGATCAATTACAGCTATTTTACAACCAGTCCTGAAAGCAGGATCTATTCCCATAATTTTTTTCCCTTTATATGGTGGGGTTAAAAGTAATGATCTTAAATTCTTTTTAAATATTTCGATTGCACCTTTTTCTGCTCTATTTGTTAGTATATTTCTTATCTCACGATCTAAAGAGGGATTAATTAATCTTTTATAAGAATCAACAATAATTTCTGTAATCATTGTGTTAATATTTATATTATATTCTTTTAAAAATAACTCTTTAATTATATTTAATATTATTTTTTCATTATGAATAAGATTTACTTTTAAAATTTCTTCTTTTTCTGCTCTATTAATCGCTAGTATACGATGATTTGGTATTTTTTTTATCTTTTCTTTATACTCATAATAAAGTTGATATTTATTTGTTTCATCTTCTATATCAACATATTTTTCTGTATAAATTTTACTATTAGAAAGCATATATTCTCTAATATTTTTTCTTACTTCACTGTTATTTGAAATTATATCTGCAATTATATCACAAGCACCATTAATTATATCTTCTACTTTATTTAATTCTTTTTTAGGATCTATATATTCTTTTGCTTCTTTTGATATTTGGTCTGGATTTAAACCATTTAAAATTTGATTTGCCAAAGGCTTTAAACCATTATCAACTGCCCGTGATGCTCTAGTTTCTCTTTTCTCTTTATAAGGCCTATAGATATCTTCAACTTCATTTATAGTTTCTGCTTTTTTTAATTTATTACTTAGTTTTTCAGTTAATTCATCTCTTTTTTTGAGGATGCTTTTAATTTCTTCTTTTCTTTTAAAAAGATTCTTAAAATAATTATTTTCTTCTTCAATCCTCCTAATTTCTATTTCATCTAATCCACCTGTTTGTTCTTTTCTATATCTAGCAATAAATGGCACCGTATTACCTTCTGATAAAAGAGTTACAACTTCTTTAACTGATTTTTCTTTAATATTTAATTTAGCTGATATTATATTAACTAACTTATTCATCTAATCATCCTATTCTTTCGACTTTTTGTTTCCCTGATTATCTTCATCTTCTTCTACAGGTATAAAAAGAATTTCACCTGGTTTAACTAAACCTAGTTCTTCCCTGGCAACTCTTTCAATATATTCTAGGCTTCTAACTCTTTGAATTTCTTCCTGTAGTTGATTGTTTTTTTTAATTTGATTATCAACTTCTTCCTGTAGTTCTATTAAATTATCCTCTAGTTGATTTACCTTCATTAAATTAGAAACTAATTTAAACCCAAATATTATAATTACAATTATTAATATATAAATCATAACTTTTTTAAAAACTGTTTCAAAGTTCATCATAAAAACTCCCTGTTAAATTATCTATCAAAATAAATGTTTTTCCCTGAAGCAGAAATGGGTATCCCTATAACTATTTCACCATCAATAAGATTTAACCTCTTTGCAGATACACCAATTCTATACATTATTCTATTATCAACATTTAATATACTTGCTGTCTTAACTGCAGAACCAACGGCAATACCTAAATCAATCAATCTCCATGCACATACTGGACCATCAAACTCAACACCACTTTTTATTTTGAGATCATTACATTTATCAAAACCACATGCCCCACAGTTTAGACCTAATACATCTGCTTCATTTAATGATACTAATAATACTTGATCACTTTTTAATACATTTTTACCATCTCTATCAAAGTTATTTTTACCACTCTCTTTACCATATTTAACCATGTCTTCAGCAAGTTTCTTTATGCCATCTTCTTTAATTACCTTTATTTCAACGAAGTCTTGACCTCCTGCTTTAGGAGCGGTTCTTGCTGATAAAGCCATAAACTCTGCTGCTGTTTTTAATATATTAATTTTGATTACCTCCCTTTTTAAAATTTAATAAAGCAGCCAGTATGATCACCAGCTGCTTTATATTATATCTTATTTTTATTATTATTTAAAATAAAGCTTCTTCAGTTTCATTATCAAAAACATGCATTTTTTGAGTATAAACTCCTAATTTAATTTTATCTCCAACTTTCGCTTCACTTTCAGCATCAACTCTAGCTATCATTGAATGTTCGTCAACTGCTAAGTAGAGATAAATTTCTGAACCCATTGGTTCGACAACTTCAACTTCAGCTTCAAAAGAATTTTCATCAGTTATATCTAGATCATGAGTGATTTCTGCATCAGTTAAGTTCTCTGGTCTAATACCAAATACAACTCTTTTATTTACATAATCTTTTACTTTATCTTTAAGTTGATCGGGAATTTTTACTTTGAAAGCCCCAAATCCTTCTGTATAATAATCATCGCCTTCTTTTACTATCTTTGCATCTAAAAAGTTCATAGCAGGACTACCAATAAATCCAGCAACAAACATATTATTAGGATGATTATAAAGTTCTAAAGGTTCATCTACCTGTTGTACATATCCATCCTTTAACACTACTATTCTGTCACCCATTGTCATTGCTTCTGTTTGATCATGGGTAACATAGATAACCGTAGTCTTTAATCTATCGTGTAACTTACTTAACTCTGTTCTCATCTGCACACGTAATTTCGCGTCAAGATTAGAAAGAGGCTCGTCCATTAAGAATACTTTAGGCTCTCTTACAATTGCTCTCCCTAATGCAACCCGTTGTCTTTGACCACCAGATAGTTGTTTTGGTTTTCTCTCTAATAGTGGTTCAATACTCAATATTTCAGCTGCTTCTTGAACTCTTCTCTCAATTTCTTCTTTGGGAAATTTCCTTAATTTCAAGCCAAAAGCCATATTATCATATACATTCATATGAGGATATAGGGCATAATTTTGAAAGACCATTGCAATGTCCCTATCTTTAGGAGGAATATCGTTTACAACCTTATCTCCTATCTTAATAACACCTTCACTTATTTCCTCTAATCCAGCAATCATTCTTAAATCAGTTGATTTACCACAACCCGAAGGGCCAACTAGTACTAAAAATTCTTTGTCCTTTATTTCTATATTTTGATCATTTGCGGCAACTACCTCACCAAATCTCTTAGTCACATTTTCAAAAGTTACACTCGCCATTAATTAATTCCTCCTTAGTATTTAGTAGATTTCCCAATCTTTAAAGTTGGTTTTAAAACTTTAATTTCCTCTTTTGCCTGATCATCATTGATTAAATTTATTAAAACCTCTGCAGCTAACTTGCCTGCTTTTTCAAGAGGTTCTACAACCCTGGTTAACTCTGGTTCAATAATTGAATTAATTAAAGTATCACCATATGTAACTACTGGATAATCCTGAGGTATGAAAAATCCACCCATTTTTATTGACTCAATTAATCCAAGAGTTAATAAATCACTTGTTACAAAAAAACTATCAGGATTTATGTCTATATTAACAAGCTGTGTAAATGCTAAATATCCAGCTTCTCTACTACCATCAGTTTTAATAATAAGCTCATTATTATATTCTATCATGTTATCTTTTAAAGCTTTTTTATAACCTTTAATTTTTTCACTTTCTATGTATTCATCATTTTTTGCTGCAGTAATTAACCCAATATTTTCAAAACCTAAATTTATTAAATATTCAGTTGCAAGATATGCACCATAACTAGCATCTATTAAGATGGTAGGA
The DNA here is from genome assembly GCA_021736965.1 of Halanaerobiales bacterium. Taxonomy (GTDB): domain Bacteria; phylum Bacillota; class Halanaerobiia; order Halanaerobiales; family M55B127; genus M55B127. The sequence goes on from JAIPEV010000074.1 coordinate 4,954, forward strand.
ATTAATATTTCTTCACAAAGTCTATTAACTAAAACAATATTTTTATGACCTCTTAATACAGTATTAACTATATGTTGATCCGCTATTTCTCCACCAAGAATTACTGCTCCATCCACTCTTTTTTCTTGTAATAAATTTAAATATTTTTTTTCTTTTTTAAGATCATTTTGAGTATTACATAATATTATTTGATAACCATCTTTTTCTGCAATATATTCAATATTTTCAACCAAACTTGAGTAATTACCTTTTGAAAGCCCTGGAATTAAAAGAGCCAAGATATGAGTTTCCTGTTTTGCTAGCCCCTGGGCCAATTTGTTAGGTTGAAAATCATACTTTTTAGCTATCTCCAAAATCTTTTGTTTTGTTTCTTTGCCTACACCTGGTTTCCCATTAATAGCTCTTGAAACTGTTGATTCAGCAACTCCAACCATCTTTGCAATATCCTTTAAAGTAATCGGCAAATATGATTCCTCCTTATAGGTTTGCGCAAGGGCTTGCGCTAGCCTATATAATATATTCTCGGGTTTTAGTGAAATTCCTTCTTTTATCTATTATAAATTTGCTATATACCAATTTAAATTATTTGACACATTAATTACTTTTATATCTTCAAAGATTAAGTTGAATTGTTCTTTCCCATCTTTAACAAAATTAAAGTAGCTTCCACCCTCTAACCATTCAACGAAATCTATCAATATTTTACGTTCAAAGTTATAATCCTGGATTAATACGATATTATTTGCAATTCTTTTTTGTTCTTTATATAAAGTTACTCTTTTTTTATTATCCAGCCCATGTGCAACCATTGAAGTTGTTACCATATCAAATGAGTTATTATCAAAATCAAGGCCTTTAATGATATCTCCAGTTACACAATCAATATTATTATTTATTCCTTTTTTAACCATCTTAGGAGCAACATCTACACCCTTTACTTTAAAACCTAGTTGTTTAAATACATAGCCAAACGCACCAGTACCACAGCCAATATCTAAAATAGTATTTAAATCATTATCTATGATCATTTCTAAATTATTTTTTACTATTTTGTTATAATACCAAACCTGATATCTAAAAAAAAGATGGTAGATTGGGGCTATTTTATTAAAAAGTCTTCCATGTTGGTCCATATTTATACCACCTAATTAATCTAATTTATGATCTCTTCTAAATCAATATCAGAAACTTGATCATAACGAAAATCAGCATGCCCCACTCTTTCTGTTGGACCTATTCCCACTGAAAGCATATTTGCTTTTATTGCAGCATCAATACCGGCTTTAGCATCTTCAAAAACAACACACTCTTTGGGTTTAAGATTTAATTTTTCTGCAGTATGAAGAAATAAATCAGGAGCAGGTTTTGTGTTTTTTACACTATATCCATCGGATACTGTATCAAAATAGTTTCTAATATCTAATTTATCTAATACGATCTTTGTATTCTTACTTGCTGAAGCAATCGCCAGTTTATATCCTCTTTGTTTTAAGTCTTTTAAAATTTCTTCAATACCTGAAAGTAAGTTATCTTTAGAAATTGTTTTTAAGTATTCTCGATAGTAGCTATTTTTTCTTTCTGCCATTTCCTTTCTTTCCTGAGGAGTTACTTCTCTATTATTTTCTTTTAGTAACATATCTAAACATCTCATCCTTGAGACTCCTCTAAACTTATCATTGAATTTACGATCAAATTCCATTTGTTCTTCTTTAGCTAATCTCTTCCAACCCAAATAGTGATATTCTGCTGTATCGGTAATCACTCCATCAAGATCAAAAATAAAGCCTTTCAAACTCTTCATTTTTTTATTCACTCCCTGTCTATAATATATTATTTTTCTACAATCTAAACCTTTTAATGCATTTTTTGGTTTCATCTAATGTTGGTCTCCAGATTTCAATTATTCTTGCTTTTGAAGTTCTAGGTATATTAATATCTTCAAATCTTAGACAAAGATCTTTGAAATCTTTATTAAAGTCATACTTGGTATCACTAAAAACAGTACTAGCTAATGAAATGTGAAATTTCCATTCTTTATAATTTTTAATTGTTGATATATTCTTCTTTACAAGTTCATTATGGAGTTCATTGCCAAACTGTAACAACTTTTTATTTTCAATCACATTAAGAACTAAAAAATTATTTTCTTTAAAAGAAAAACAATTAAATTTTTTTACAGTAATATCTATCTTATTATACTTTGCCACTATTGAATCAGTAATTTTAATAGCATCACTGAGTTTATCATTTTTAATTCGATCTAATGTTATGTGTATTTCAGGATATATATCATTAGGATAAAGATTATATCTTTCTGAAATTATTTTTTGTAAATATTTTGCCAGAGTTAAAATCTCTCCTTCTGGTTTTAAAACTATAAAATACTCATCTTCAAATGAAGAATTTTCAATCATATATATTCTCCTCATAATTTTGTTTTATAAAATCAAATAATTTTTTTATATTATCTACTTTATATATCTTATTTTCTCCTTTTATTTTTTCCATTATACTTGCTACTTTACCTTCAGTAAAATCTCTTTTAGCTATATTGTCTTCAATCAAAAAGATAATCTCTTTGTTTTTAATTTTATTAAGTACTTCTATATTATCGATATTCCCCCAGCCAAAAGGAGTATTCGCAACTACTACCATATCAGATTTTTCAATCTCTTCTTTAACCGATTCAATAGCTTTTTGATCAATAGGTGCAAAAGGTGGTATTTCTATTATTTTATAGTTTAATCTCTTGGCTTCTTCCCAGTCTGTATCACCACGATTTAACACTCCACAACTAACCTCTATCTGATATTTATCTAAATAGTTCATAATTTCTTTACCGGTTCCACCACCACAAACTAAATGTATAGAAAATTTATTTTCTTTGACAACCTTTTTATCTTTCTTTTTGGGAACAATTAT
>JAIPEV010000075.1 GCA_021736965.1 Halanaerobiales bacterium
ATGATTATTCCTCCTTACTTAAAAATAAAACCTACCTCTATTTAGTTTTAAAAGAAAACCTTCTTTACTGATGCTATTATATTATATCCGAGTATTTTAGTCAAGTTTATATCTTACAATCTATTTTAGATTACAATGTTTTAGTGAATTATACTTTTTTAAAAAATAATTAATTGCATAAAGAATATCGGCATTCATCCAGATGGCATCCCGTAGAAAGTACTTCTGGAGTGCAAGCCCATCTGGTTTTCTGCCGATAAAATCTATAACACTTGAGTATTAAATATTTAAAACAAAAGAGAAGCAATTGGATTTTCCCTACTTGTGGAGTAAACTTCTTTCGTTTTCAAATCTACAGCACTTAAAATTCCACCCTTCCCTGCTCCTGTATCCACCAAAATTTTATTTTCTTCAAATTTAACCTTGGAAACTGGAGTGTGTCCGGCAACTATTGTTCTATTTTCTTTAAAATCTTCACTTTTTGCCCTTAAAAATGGTTCTCTAATCCAAAGCAAATCGTGTTCAGTCTGTTCCTCCAAACCTTTAGAGGGATTAATTCCGGCATGAACAAATATATAATCCTGAGTGGTATAATAATAAGGAAGAGAATCAAAAAAATGAGCTGCATTTTTTAGTTCTGAATTATTGGGAAAACTCTCTTTTGTTTCTTGACCTCCATTATGATACCAGAGATCAATTTTATTTTCATTTAAAACAGCATCAACCATCATTTCTTCGTGATTTCCTCTTATAAAAATATTCTTCTCATTATCAAGTTTTTTGATGTATTTATAAACCTCATAGGAATCAGCACCGCGGTCCACATAATCTCCAACAAAAATCAGTTTATCTTGAGTCGAATCATAATTAATTTTCTCAATAATTGTCTTCAATTTATCTATTTCTCCGTGAATATCACCAATTACATATTCCGCCATCTGAGCCACCCCCTGTTAAAAATGAATAAGGTATTTTTCTCTTTAAGAAACTTATTTAATTCTGCACAAAATCTTGATTTTATTTTTTTATAAAAAAATTTCTTTAAAAATCTACTAGAATTTATTTCCTAATTTTATTATAAAATTTAAAACAGGGTTCTGTCCAACTTAAAATTAAAATTATTAAATAAATTTGGTTTAAAGAAAACTTATCTTTAAAAAATATAAAAAACACCTCAATATTGATCAACACAAAATAAAAGACGGACTGTACAATTTCTCATACAGCCCCTCAATAATCATCATATTTTACTATCTAAGAATACAATCCAATAAATTGCTTAAACGAGTCCCACCCTCGGCACCATTTTTATTTAAATAAGGTTATTTCCCCCAAGTTTTGCCTGGTAGTGCAGGTTTCTTGGAGGTTTTTTGATTTCTGAGAATCATTTAGCAATTTTATACAGATGACAGTCCCTAATTAGTAAGTAAATTATCTGCCAATGATCTCTGTTCTATAACCATCCGGATCTGTTAAAAAATAATAGCCAGATGAATTTTCACTTAAGCTTTTTAAATCCCCAACCTTGTAACCGGAATCTTTGTGGCGCTTATATGATTTTTCCAGATCATCAACAACTACTGCTATGTGGCTGTAACCATTACCAATTGTATAAGGTTCCTCTCGATCATAATTATAAGTTAACTCCAGCTCAAAACTCTCGTTCTGATCTGTTAAATAAACCAGAGTAAACTTATTCTCTGGAAAATCTTTGCGAGAACTCTCTTTTAAATTTAAAGCATCTTTGTAAAATTCAATCGATTTTTCTAAATCCATTACTCGAATACATGAATGAACAAAATCATAATTTTGCATTTACTATCACTTCTCCTTTTATAATTTGAAATATCTTTACTATTTACTTAAGATTAAAAATTATTTTCACCCACCATCAGCTAATGGTATTATACTTACAATATCTCCTTCGCTCAACTTCTTATGTTTTGGAAAATTACGTCCATTGATTAGCAATATATTAAATTCTAACTCTTTTTCAGGTATTCCCAAAAATTCAAACAAGTCCAAAAGGTCACTCTGCTGATCAATCTCTACTTCTATTTCTTTAGTATTAGAAGATATATAATTCCTTAAATATCCAAATACTCTTACCTTGACCTTCATTAAAGTTCCTCCTGATAGCTTGTATAATTTGGATATTAGATTAATCTGATATCCATGAAACTCCTGATTTTATTAATTTAGACTTTTTTGGTTTACCCGTCTCAGGATCCCAACCCATCATTTCATAACGCAATTTTACTGCTTCATAAAATTTATCTCGGTCTATAGATCCTTGTCCCTGCAGAGGACCATCATTAAAATCTTCAAAGAATTTTTCTGGCAGTACATCATCTTCACTACTAAATCCTTCTTTAATATTGAAAGCTCTAGCCATATCTATACTCCGTTCTCCCGCATCCATCAGTTCCTTTAAACTAATATCAAGACCAGTTACTGCCTGAATCAGCTCAACTAACATATTTAAAGGTACTGGACCCCGAGGAGCAAACCCAAAACAACAGGCCCCAAGCATGTCTAATAGAGCCCAATAAATATCAAGATTAATAAATAGTCTAACTTTATCGGCTTCCATAGATAATGGATCAACTGATTCATAAATCCCTAATGGCTTAGTAGTTTTAGTACCATAACTATCTTCATTAGCAAAAAATGAATCATGTGCAGCATTCATATGATCAGCACCATAATCAGCTAAAGCATACTGCAAACCAACTCCTGTTTTTACCCGGGGATCATGCATCGGTATTTCTTGACCTTTAACTTGATGAATAAATTTTTCAGATCCTTGACCAATTTTTTTTGCTGCTCGTAAGCTTCCATCAGCCAAAAGATCACCTATTCCTTCTCTTCTGACTATCTTTTCTATCAAGGTCAAAACTGCATCTTGATTACCAAAATTCAACTCTAAACCATCACAATCCTTTTTTGAAAGTAAACCATTTTCATAACACTCCATAGCAAAACCGATTGTCATACCTGTAGAAATAGTATCTATTGTATACTTATTACATAATTCATTAGCTTTAGCAATCACTTCCCTGCTATTTATTTCTAAAATAGAACCTAGAGCACAGACTGTTTCAAATTCGGGACCTCCATACTTTGGATTTACTTTATGAGGTCCTTCTGTAACTTCTACTACCCTTTTACATCTTATTGGACAGGCAAAACAACCTTTTGAATTTTTCCCTATTGTATTTTTCCAACTTTCAGCTGAAATCTCATCTGCTCCAGAAAATGTACCTTTATTCCAATTTCTAGTTGGAAGCACACCAGTTTCGTTATTAGCGCTAACTGAAACCCAAGTCCCTACATCATTTAATGTTTTAGCTAGAGGAATTTTCATACCCTCTTTTGCAGTCCAACGATTAATTTCTATTATCTTTTCTTTATCAGCCAATTCTACTGATTTACTCCCTCTTACAGCAATAGCTTTTAAATTTTTGGAGCCCATTACTGCTCCTAAACCATTTCGCCCATTAAAATGCCCCAAGTCATTAGTAATATTTCCATACTTAACTAAGTTCTCACTACCTGGTCCTATCTGAGCTACTCTAATTTTCTCATCTTCTAATTCCTCTCTAATTAAATCCTGAACCTCACCGGTTTCTTTGCCCCATAGTTTATCAGCCTCTCTAAATTCAACCTTACCATTCTTAATCCAAAGATAAACAGGCTTATCTGCTTTACCTTTAATAACTACAGCATCATAACCAGCATTCTTTAACTCTGGAGCCCAAAAACCTCCAGCCTCACTTTCACCAAAACCTCCAGTTAAAGGTGATTTACTACAAACTACTAACCTGGGAATAGCCGGCCCTGGTGCTCCAACAATAATACTAGTAGCAAAAACTAGTATATTATCTGGGGAAAATGGATCTATATTTGGAGCTAATTCTTTATGCATATAATATAGGGCAAAGCCACGTCCACCTACATACTTTCTATAAAAATTCTCTCCATGTCGATCAATACTGTACTCTTGATTACTTAGATCAATCTTTAATATCTTTCCATTTACACCTTTCATAATCTTACCTCCTCGAAAAATATGTAATAGAAAAATAATATTTAAAATCTCCACTCTTTAATTTAAATTCATAATAATAACCTGATAAACACAAAACTGAGAAAATTAATATTGCAAATAATGTCTTTTGTCTCACTCTAATCATCACGAACTAACTTATGTATATCTATACTGCTTTTAAAAAAACAATTTCTCATTTGAATAAAATTATAATTTACTACATAATTACTATATTCATTAATAAAACTTAAAATCCTTTTTACATTCAAAAATCTCCAGAGCTTTCGCCCCGGAGATTGAATAATAATAATCTTTTTAAAAATTACCTCATATCAGCTTAATTTAATATTCAATACAATTATTACTTTAAATCATTAATAAGCTTTAGGTGCAGTTATATCTGGGTAAATTACATGTGGGTCAACTGTTTGACCAAAAATATTATTAATTAAATTATAATCAATATATCCAGATAATCCTTCATAGTTTTTTACAACCATTTCAATTCCTGCATTATCAGCAGAAACAATGTTGTTATTTTCAAGATTTACATTAATTTCTGAAGGATAGTAGGTTGTTTCTCTATGAGAGTTATTTACATCAGATAATATATAAATACCTGACTGTGTTGTGCTTCCTATCATATTTTTAGATATATCTAAAAGATAATTACTATTATATTGTGAGTTAACTTCAATACTATTTAAATATGACTCTGTAATCTTATTACCATCTATTATAATTTGGGCTCTATTTGGGTCACTAAAAGATAAATAGTCTGGTGCTATATATATACCATTTTGTCCACTATATCCAATTGTATTATCAGCAATAGCAACCTTATAGGGATTTGCTGTTAATGGCTTTGTAAATTCAACTTCAATACCATTATCAGCTGCATTTTCAATATCATTTTCAGCAATAATAATAAATGAATCATTAATTGCTCCACCTTTTACATATATACCTCTACCATCAGAATTAAAGATTTTATTTCCTATAATATCTGTCTGGTTAACAAGGTATTTATTATCAACATATATAGCATCAGCTAATGATCCAAATGGATTTACTTTTTTTATAGTATTGTCCCTTATTTCAGTTTTATTAATTATTTTATTATTTTCTTGATCACCTTTAACATAAATACCTAGTCCAGTAACTTCTCCTATTAAATTATTATTAATATAGTAGTCGTTATATGTCCCAGATAAATCTGGTGTAATATCTAAATGAATTCCATATGCATCGGAATGTACAATAGTATTATTTTCTATATATACACTACTATCTATTAAATGACCTTTTAAGTAAATGGCAGAGTTTGTAAGTGTAGAGGTAAGCATATTATCTATAGAGTTATCGCTAATATTTATTACTGAACTATCAAAAGGTGAATAAGAACTACTATTATAAGAAGCATAATAGTTTACATAAATACCTTTATTTTTAACATTACCTAGATGATTATCTGTAATATCTAGATTAAAAATCCCTGATTTAATTCCATCATAAGTAAGTGTATTTACATAAATACCCCAAACAGTAGAGTTTTCTATTGTATTCCCAGTAATATTAATATTACTTTCATCTTCTGCTGCTGATCTAACTTCTATTAGATTATGTGTTCCTGATTTAATATAGTTATTTGTGATATCTATATTATTATTTGTGCTGCTGTTGGCACTGATATACATTGCTTCACCCGGCATATCACCAAAAGTATTATTACTTACATTAACATTAAAATCTCCTTCTTTATTATATATTAATTCTATTTCGCCTGTACCATCCATAAATTTATTATTACTAATATTAATATTAGTATGATCATTTAGATATATAGATCTATCTCTCATATCAGAAAAAATATTGTTATTAATATTAATATTATTTTTTGGTGATAAATGAGTTCCTCTAATAAAATAATCCGCCCCTTCAAATTTTATACCAGATATAGTGATATTGTTTGCAGTATTTATAACATTAATTCTATCACTTTCCAAAGGAGTACTATTTGTTAAAGTGGCTCTTTTTCCATCTGGCCTAAAGTAAGCAATATTTTCTGGATTATCTGCTGATCTTAACATTATTCTTCCACCAGGTGATAATATTTTCTGGCCATCTAATAATTGTAATGATTGAAAACTATCACTGTAATTTCCTATATCTATTGCGCCATCATCTCCTAAAAGAATAATCACATCATTTTCATCTGCAAAATACGTTTCTCCCTCAACCATAGTATGAAGGGCAAAGATATTAGTAGGATTTGATTTACTGCTTCCATCTCCAGTACCCTCTGCACTGACAAAAATAACATCTCCGAGACTACTTCCATCTAGATTCTTTGCCTCCTGTAGATCAGGATCATCACTTTCTGCTACAACAATATCCAAATCTCTTTCAGGCTGTTCAGTCATCCGAGCCTCAATTATTTCTTCTTTTGAATCTACTTCCCTTTTATTTTCTATTTTTCCTTTTCCAAATGGAATAGAAACTGCAAAGGTTGCCTCTGTTTTACTACCTCTAGTGTCATCATCTCTCCACTTAGCTCCTAATTTCCAAGTGGTTTTATTCAGATCTCCAAACTGCTTATCGATTCTCAATTGGTGTCCATACATCGTATCAACATTATCTTCAAAGAAACTAAATAGCTTTAGATAAACACCAACATTTTTCAACCAATCATCACGATCAACAAATCTTTTTCCCACTTCAAAATCTAAGCCATTCATACTGCTTAAAAATCCTTCTTTATAATATAATTTTTGAGATTTAACAATAATTTCGTCATTTTCCGGAGCAACAATTGTTTCATCATCAGTTATATATCCATTTAATCTAAAGTCCCACTGGTCTGTTAATAATTCACCACCAACTGTCCACATATCCCAATCATGTTCATATTCATTACGCCTATCTTTAAAAATATAACCACCTAAAACTTTGTTTTCATAATTTTCTAATTTTTTTCTGTAACCTAAGCCTAAATTCCATTCATCAATATCATCACTGCTCATACGGTACCTGAAGTCGGTAAACCAGAGTGAATCTTCAGTATTTCTGAAAGGATATAATAATCCTGCCTGACCAATAAAGTCATCTCCTGTAATCCCATTAAAATTAATTCTTGGAGATCTTGAAACATCCTGAGCTGCTGCACTACTAGAAATGACCATCAACAAAAAAATCAGTAAAATAATAAATTTCTTTTTCTTTAGCATAATTCCCCTCCTCATTTATTTTTTATATAAAAAACACCACGGCATAAAACCACTGTGGTGTTTGATAACCTGAGGCAAATCTGACAATCATAGAATTAAACTCCTTAGATTCAGATCTTTGTGCTATAATCTTTCGAATTATATTACCATTAACAAAACATATTTAATTAGCTTATAATCTCCTTTAATTCTTCTTTTTCTTTTTTAAATATTAATGAAAATATAACTTTTTCCCGCAAAATAAATTTAGCTGAACTGCAGCCTCTGCCAAATCTTTATCAACCAAAAACTCACCAGTTAAAATATCTTTTTCTGTGATAATTTCAATATCTAATGGGTTTTCACCAGAAATAACAACTGATTTCAGAACAGATTTCTCGATTCTAAACTCTTCTGATTCTTCTTTACTTTCATTTCTCAGTATGATTTCCTGATCTCCTAAAATTAAAAAATATGACTCCTTTTTAAAAAAACCAGTTTTCAACTTAATTTTAAACATTGAATAATTGTTATTCATAGAGTCACCTTCTTTCTATTAATCTAAATATATCCAGTTAAAGCTAAATAATCAA
>JAIPEV010000076.1 GCA_021736965.1 Halanaerobiales bacterium
TTAAATACTTATAAAACTGTTGAAAAGTTAAAAAATGAGTTTGGAGAAGATATAGAAGTAATATCAATAGGTACTGCAGGTGAAAGAGGTTATAAAAACTCATCTATACAGGTTACAGAAGCAATTACAGGTTATCCTGCTAGAGCTTTAGCTAGAGGCGGAATGGGTTCTGTTTTAGGTTCAAAAAATATTAAAGCAATTGTAATATCTAAACCAGAAGTAGTATATGAACGTAAGTTTGCTGATCAAAAAAAATATAAAAAGGCAAACAAACGATTGATAGTATGCATGAAAAATAGTGAAGAGACAGAGACGTTAAATAGTGTAGGCACTATATTTAATATTGATTTAAATAATCCAGTAGCTGGTCTTCCTGTACGTAATTTCAGAGCTGAGTACTATCAAGAGGTAGAAAATATAAATTCAGATGCATTAGTAAATAAACTTAATCAAAATGGAGGTAAACATGGGATTCCTTGTCAGAGGGGTTGTGTAATTGGATGTTCTAATATATATAATGATGAAAAAGGAAATTATTTAACTTCAGGCTTTGAATATGAAACTGTTGCTATGAATGGATGTAACTGTGACATTTCTGATCTTGATTATTTAGCAAAAGTAAGTAGAATGTGTGATGATGTTGGCCTTGATACTATTGAAACCGGCGCAACTATAGCTGTTTGTATGGAAGCAGGCAAGATTAAATGGGGAGATAAAAAAGAAGCTTTTCATCTAATTAAAGAGATGAAAGAAGGCACAGAGTTTGGTCAATTATTAGGTCAGGGTACAAAAACAGTAGGTAAAGAGCTAAATGTTGAAAGAATTCCTACAGTAAAAGGTCAAGCCATATCAAGTTTTGAACCTAGAAATATGAAAGGCATGGGGGTTACCTTTGCTACAACACCAATGGGTGCAGATCATACAGCAGGAATAACTGCAGCCCTTGGAGCAGATGGTACTGAAAAAGGACCTCAAGTTTTCTTATCTTCACAGATACAGGCAATGTCAGCTGCAGCAGATAACTTAATGTGTCTTTTTGGTTGGTTTGCTCTAGCAGGATCAAATGTAATGGCTGATGTATTAGAAGGTATTTATGGTGGGGATTGGGATATGGATAAAGTGATTAGTATAGGAATAAAGACAATAAAGATGGAAAAAGAATTTAATAATAAAGCTGGCTTTACCGATCAAGATGATCACCTTCCAGACTTCTTTTATACAGAAAAATCACCATATACAGGAGAGGTATTTGATATAACTCAAAAAGAACTTTCAAAAATATATCAATACTAACTGATATAAACATGAAAATGTTATTAATAGTTAATATATTTAATAAAGTTAAGATTAAATAAATTCATTATAGTCTATCTGTAGGGAGGTGTAAACAATCAAAATGAAAGTTGTTAATGCAAAAGAAGCTGCCTATTTAATTGAAGATGGGGATACAGTCGGGATTTCTTCAATGGGATTGGCTGGGTGGCCAGAAGAAATTGCTCAAGAAATAGAAAAAAGATTTATTGAAACAGGTAAACCAAGGGATTTAACAATAAAACAAGGATCTGCCTGTGGAGATTGGAAAGAAAGAGGTATAACCAGATTTGGTCATCAAGGATTAGTAAAAAAATGGGATGCAGCTCATATAGGTTCTGCTTCTCAAATGTTAAAACTAGTAAAAGAAAATAAGATAGAGACCCATTGTTTACCACAGGGTGTAATAGTTAATTTATGGAGGGAGATTGCAGCTGGTCGTCCAGGCTTGATAACAAAAGTAGGTCTTCATACCTTTGTTGATCCTCGTGTAGAGGGAGGTAAAATGAATGAAGTTACTACTGAAGAAGTTGTAGAAATTATAGTAATTGATGGTGAAGAATATCTTAGATATAAGCCGTTCACTGTTGATATTGCCCTAATTAGAGGAACTACAGCTGATGAAAAAGGAAATCTAACGATGAGAAAAGAAGGCTTTATAAATGAGTCTTTAGCTTTGGCTGAAGCAACTAAAAATACTGGTGGGATTGTAATTGCTCAAGTAGAATACCTTGCAAAAGCAGGCACCCTACATCCTAAGGATGTAAAAGTACCTGGTTCATTGATAGACTATGTTGTAAAGGCTACTAAAAAAGAAGCCTCATGGCAGACAGAGGGACTTTATTATGAACCATCTTTTGCAGGAGAGATAAAAATACCTTTAGACTCAATACCTAAAATTCCTCTTGATGAAAAAAAGGTTATTGCAAGAAGAGCTACCATGGAATTAAAAGAAGATATGATGGTCAATCTTGGTTATGGTATGTTTTCATCAAGTGTTGCTTCGGTTGCTGCTGAAGAGAACTGTTCTGATAAGATCATGTTAAGTGCAGAGTCCGGACAGTTTGGAGGAGTACCGGCCTCTCCACCTAACTTTGGCCATTCATATAATCCGGAAGCAATGATTGATCATGGTGCAATGTTTGATTACTATGATGGTGGAGGAATTGATATAACATTTTTAGGATTTGCTCAAGCAGATCAAACTGGAAATGTTAATGTAAGTAAGTTTGGAGGAAAATTAACAGGCCCGGGTGGCTTTATAAATATAACTCAAAATGCACAAAGAGTTATATTTTGTGGAACATTTATGGTTGGAGCAGAGCTGGAAATAAAAGATGGTAAGGTAATAATTAAAAAAGAGGGCAAGATAAGGAAGTTCAAAAAAGAGGTGGAACAGATTACCTTTAGTGGAAAGTTTTCTTCTTCAATAAAACAAAAGGTATTTTACATTACCGAAAGAGGAGTCTTTGTACTACAGGATGAAGAACTTGTTTTAATTGAAATTGCCCCTGGTATTGACCTTAAAGAGGATATATTAAGGCATATGGACTTTGAACCAAAAATTTCAAAAAATTTAAAGACAATAAATCAAACACTATTTAATTCTAAATGGGGTAATCTATCAAAATACTTATCAAAATAAAGGGGGAAACTTAAATGAAAAAGAGATATAAGGTTGGTATTATAGGAGCAGGAACAATGGGAGCAGGAATTGGTCAAAAGATGGCTCAAGAAGGGATAGAAGTTACACTATTAGATATAAATGAAGAAAATCTTAAAAAAGGATTAGATGGAATAAAGAAGATGTTAGATGACGCAGTTAAACATAATGTGTTTTCTCAAAAGAAGGCTGATACAGCTTTAAAATTAATTAATAAAACCACATCTTATGATGAGCTAGTTGATATGGATTTAGTTATTGAAGCAGTATATGAAGATATGGATCTTAAGAGAAAAATTTTAAAAAAGTTAGATAATATTTGTAAGCCCAAAACAATATTAGCTTCAAATACTTCAAGCCTATCGATAACAGAACTTGCAGAGAGTGTCAAAAGGAAAGATAAGTTTTTAGGAATGCATTATTTTTTTCATCCAGCCAAAAATAGGTTATTAGAGATTGTTTCACATAAAGGAACAAGCCAAGAAACGGTTGAAAAAGCTCAATTTATAGGAAAATTACATGGGAAAACGATGATTACCATAAAAGATGCTCCGGGATTTGTTGTAAATAGATTTTTCATGCCTTATTATATACAGTCTATTAGAGCTTTAGAAGAAGGTGTAGCAAATATACCTACAATTGAAAAGGCAGCTAAGGATGCCTTTGGATTAGGTATGGGTCCTTTTGAACTAATTAATGTATCAGGACTTCAGGTCTCAGCTGATGCTCCTTTAGCTTTAATAGATAGTTGTGGAGACTTTTATACTCCACCTAAAATTCTGGTAGAACAGGCTAAAAAGGGTAAACCATGGGATCTTAAAGGAAAAGTTAAAGAGGAAAAGATCAAAGAGGTACAAGAGTTATTATATGGTGCTGTATTTGGCACTGTATGTAAAATACTTGATGAGAATATAGCCACAGTTGAACAGATTGATAGAGGAGCAAAAGTTGGTTTACGTTGGAAAGAAGGTCCCTTTGAACTAATAAATAAGTTGGGTATCGATAAAGCTTATAATTATGTAAAAAAAGTTAAAGAACGTTATCCTGATTTAGAATTTAAAATGCCAAAATCACTAAAGAAACATTATAAAACAAAAGAAAAGTTTAAATTTAATTTTGTTGATACTGAGTTTGATGATGGGATAGCATATATTACTATTAATCGACCTGAAGCAATGAATGCATTAAATGACAAGATATTTGATCAGTTAACGAAAGAATTTGATCAAGCAGAAAAAAACAGTGAGATTGATACAGTTGTGCTTATGAGTACTGGTAAAGAGTTTGTAGCAGGGGCTGATATTAAGTACTTCATCAAAAATATTGAGAATGGTGATATTGATAAAACTGTAGAATTTACAAAAAGAAGCCTTGACTTATTAAGAAGATTTGAAACTTCTTCAAAACTAACAATAGCTGTAGTTGATGGTCTATCCTTAGGAGGGGGGAGCGAACTTGCTTTAGCCTGCCAGGCTATTATAGCAACACCGAAAGCTAGTTTTGGTTTCCCAGAGACAGGTATTGGCATTTTCCCTGGTAATGGTGGAATGATTAGACTTGAACGACATTTAGGCCCAGAGTTAGCAAAGTACTTTGTCTTAACTGGTAAAACAATAAGAGCTAAAGAAGCAAAAGAACTTGGTATTATAGATAAATTAGTTGATTTTACTGAGATAAATCAAGCTATAAAAGAGTTAAAAGGTAAAGATAAAGTTGATAAATATGAAAAAAGAGAACTGCCTAAAAGGTATCAAAAAATCAAAGAGGTATTTAGTACAAGAAATATTGAAAAGTTAATTAAGGGAAATATACCAGATGATTTAGATCAAGAATTTGCAGGTAAGATGATTAAGATTCTTTCATCAAAAGCACCAATTGCTCTAAAAAAAGCAAATAAGATTATTGATCAACAAAAAGATGTATCGATCGATCAAGCAATGAAGATTGAATTAGATCACAATGCTAAAATAATGCAGACTGAAGATGCTTTATTAGGGTTAAAGAATGTTGGAAGAGAAGTTGAATTTAAAGGCAAATAAATTACTATAGTTAGGAGGAAGTTTATGTTAGAAAATGCATATATACCTTATAAAGGTTATTACAGCACACCTTTTTGTAAATGGATGAAAGACTTTCAGGCTATTAATTCAATTAAGTTGGGTGGACAGACCAGTAAAAATTGGTTTGAAGAAAAAGAGATTGATAAAAGTCTGTTAAACTACATGTACTTAGGACTTACAATAGGTCAAGAGAGGGCTTTTTTTGGAGCTACTCTAGCTGCAAATGAGATGGATTTAAGGATACCAGGCCAGACTATAATGCATGCCTGTGCAACCTCTACTACCACAATATATAATGCTAGTTTAGCAGTGGATAATGGCGATTTAGATGTTACATATTGCCTTTTAGTTGATCGATGTTCTAATAGTCCACATACTGTTTGGCCTAATCCTAATGGTCCTGGTGGGAAGGTTGAATCTGAAGATTGGTTTATGGATAATCTTACTGATCCAGCTACAGGAGAAGGGACTCTTGCTACAGCTGAAAGAGTTGCGCGAGAAAACAACTTTAGTAAAAAAGAAGCTGATGAACTGAGTGTTATTCGTTATCAACAGTATACTGATGCTTTGAAAAATGATAGAGAATTCCAAAAAAGATTCATGTTTCCTGTAAAGATAAAAAAACGGAAAAATACAAATACTATAGATAAGGATATAGGAATTAGAGAGACAACTAAAGAAGGTTTGTCTAAATTAGATCCAATAGTTAAAGGGGGTGTCCACACTTTTGGTGGTCAAACTCATCCAGCCGATGGAAATGCAGGAGTAATTGTTGCAAACAAAGAAAAAGCTGCAATGTTAAGTAAAGATAAGACTATCCCGATAAAGATAATTGCTTATGGGTGTACAAGAACTGAAAAAAAAGGATATATGCCAGTAGCTGCTTCTGATGCAGCAAAGATAGCACTTGATAAAGCAGATCTAACTGTAGATCAGATCAGAACTATTAAAGCACATAATCCATTTGTTGTAAATGATCTTTACTTAGCAAAGGATTTAGGTGTAGATAAAGAACAGTTCAATAATTATGGAAGTTCACTTATTTATGGACATCCACAGGGGCCAACATTGGCAAGACTATTGATTGAAGGAATTGAAGAAACTGTAATTTTAGGTGGAGGTTATATATTAATTACAGGTTGTGTTGGTGGAGATACCGGAGCAGCTTTGGTTCTTAAAGTAGGTTAAATATCTAAGTTCGGAATGATAGTATTATCAACTATTTTCTACAACAAAGAGGTAGATTATCATGAACGAAAAAGAAATACAAAAAGTGATTGAACTGATTAAAAAAAAGGCCTATGCCGCTCAAATTAGAGATGATTTGTGTGCTAGAAGTATGATTTATGGTCTTAGCTGTTACTTTGATTTTATACCAAATGAGATAGTAAATGCCTCATATAATTTAGCTGGTGGTGTAGGAGCTAGCAGTGGAAGTTGTGGAGTATATGTTGCAGGACAGTTGGCTATTGGTCTAAAATATAGTCCAGCTATAGATCAAGAAGTTACAGAAGAAAGCAAGAGAAGCAAAAAAAGAGCAGAAAGAAAAATGATTGAATTTAGGGAGATATTTTTAGATGAGTTTGGTACAACCTTATGTCCTGAGATTCATAAGAAAATATTTGATAAAAGTTTTGACTTCAAAGTTAAAAAAGAAGCTAAAGAGTTTTTTAAAGTACCTGATCACAAAAAAAGATGTGCCAAGGTAGTAAAAAAAGGTGCGGAATTAACTGCAAGATTTATATTTATGTCAGAATGATAAAGATAAAAGGTTTAAAAATATTAACTAAGAGTAAGACTATCAAATGTGAGTCTTTATAGCTTGCAATAGAATATCTTTTCAGTTATATTGACAATATGAGAGAAAGAGAAGTTATTAAGTTTTATAAAAATATTACTAAGGAGTGTATATTTTATGAATAAAAGAGATTTGCAAGCTATAGAAACTAGAAAAAAAATATTTGAAGCCGGAGTGGAACTGTTAAATGAAAAAGATTTCAATGATATAAAAATCACTGAAATATGTGAAAAAGCTGATGTGTCAATTGGGACATTTTATTACTATTTTCAATCTAAATTAGGTGTTTTATATGAAATTTATGAAAAAGGGGATGATTACTTTGAAAATAAAGTAAAACCGAAATTAAGTGCAGATAATTCGCTTGAAAATATAATAACATTTCTTGATTCATATATTAAATATGTTGAGGCTGATGGAGTTGAAATGGTAAAACATCTTTTTATTCCAGAAAATGAACTTTTTATAGATATGAACAGAGGGATGCAAAAAACATTAAAAGAGGTAATTTTAGAAGGTCAAAAGAAAAACGAGATTACTGTTAAAAAATCTGCAGATCATATTGTTAAATTTATATTTGTAGTTATGAGGGGTGTAGTTTTTGATTGGTGTCTATATGATGGTGAATATGATTTAGTTGAGTATTCAAAAGAGTTTATTAAATATATTATAGACTACCTTAAAGTTAATATAGATGTATAAAGCTCAACTTTCTGAGTTAATTTATAAAGCGAGATCTTTTATATAATTGAGGTTATAGCTCAAAAGGATAATAATATATAAAAATACTCCATTTATTTTATAACAGTATAGTATCGATTATTTAAAATATCAATAACTAAAATCTAAGTTACTTAATCTGTTTACTTAATAAATATCGTATATAATTTTTTATTTGATAGTTAATTTATAAGCTAAAACTATATATCAATTTTATATACATACACAGGTAAAAATCTTAATCTTAAACAACTTTTCAATACTGTTTAAACAGACATGGTCAAA
>JAIPEV010000077.1 GCA_021736965.1 Halanaerobiales bacterium
CTCTGATTTTATAGATACTTCCATAGTCTGATTTTGATATTAACTTTACTGCAGTTCTTAAAAGCAGAGATAAAAACTTATCTTCCTTTAGAAACTTTTCTTTATTTATATTGTTGATAAAGTCAATCATAATCTTTAAATCTTCAGTTTGTTCAGATAGATCATGATAAGATCTTTTTAATGATCTATTGCCCTGTTTTAACTCAATATTATATTCACTTAGTACTTGATTTTTAATTTTTAACTCTTTTTTAGCCTTTCTGATTTTTGTAAAATAACTTTTTATTAAGATATAAAAGATCAATCCTGTAAACATGACAAAAATCCAGCCTTTATAGGTTTGAATTTCACTAATTACTCTACTATCATCAAATAATAATAAAAGTGCCTTATCAGAAAAATATATCCATACACCACCTAAGATAAGATATATCAAAATTATTTTATTTTCTTCTTTAAGATTCATATTCAACACACCTTTTTGACCTTTTTTGTATGCACATTTATAATAATTCTGTAATTTTCAATTAATACCTTTAAGCAGGTAATAATAATTTTTCCAAGAATATTTGATAAAAGAATATTTAAAAGTAATCTACTATGTTATGATTAAATTTTCAATATGACTTTACTTTAAAGATAACCAAAAAAACAATACTCTCTTAGCATTAAAGTAATATTTTATTATGCCCTCTTATGATAATGCTAGATACTTATTTGGAATTGATACCCCTTTAAATTATATCAAAATATACTTGCAACTTGGTACATATATTGTTATATTAACGATGGGGGAATCGGTATTAGCTTCATAATTGTGAGCAAATTTTTCACCTTATCCTTATTCAATAAAGTAGTTGATTTAACAGAGACTGGTGATTTTTTATTCAAGGTTTTTAATTAAAGCTTTAGATTAGCTGACTATTAAAAATTTTATAAAGTTAGGTAAAACAACTGCAACTTTCAAAATTAAAAATATAGATGTCTTATTAAATGTAGTAGCCCGTAGATATTTATTGAGTTTCATAAATAAACAGGAGGCAATACAATAAAATGAAAATTTCAAATTTAAATCATGTAGCTTTTTTAAATCCACAAGGTAACTTTGATAAAAATAATAGTTATTGGTCAGAACATCCAGACTTCGGTGGCCAATTAGTCTATGTTAAGGAAGTCTCATTAGCTTTAGCTTCTATGGGAATCACGGTTGATATATTAACAAGGCAGATTAAGGATGAAAACTGGCCAGAATTTTCTGCAAAAATAGAACAGTATCCTGAAAGTGAAAATGTTAAAATAGTTAGACTCCCTTTTGGTGGCAATCAGTTTTTAAATAAAGAACTTTTATGGCCTTATATAAATGACTATGTTGATCAAATTATAAAGTATTATGATAAAAAATATTCTTTCCCAGATTTTTTCATTACTCATCATGCTGATGGTGGTTTAAGTGGTGTGCTTCTAAAAAGTAAAATAAATATACCATTTACATTTACCGCCCACTCGCTGGGAGCACAAAAGATGGACGATTTAGATATTAATAAGATAAACTTTACTGATTTAAATACAAAGTTTAATTTTCATCGTAGAATAATTGCTGAAAGAGTTGCAATAAACCATTCTGATGGAATAGTTGTTAGTACGTCTAAAGAAAAATCCCAACAGTACTCACATCCTTTATATGAAGATGTTATAGATGATAAAGAAGATAAGTTTAAAGTAATACCTCCAGGAGTTAATGCAGATATATTTAAAGGTGAATTTACTCAAAATATTAAAGATAAAATTGATTCTTTTATTACTCGAGATATAGAAGAAAATAGAAGAAAACTTCCCTTGATTATATCATCAAGTAGGTTAGATCAGAAAAAAAATCATGTTGGCCTTGTAAAAACATTTGCTGAAAATAAAAAACTACAAAAAAGAGCAAACCTTGCAATTGCTCTACGAGGTATTGAAAAACCCTTTGAAGATTATTCGGATGCAAGTATAGAAGAAAAAAATATTCTTGACCAAATAATGAAGATTATTTATAATAATAACTGTGCACAAAAAGTAACTACCTTTGCTTTAAATAGTCAAGAAGAATTAGCAGAAACCTATGCATACCTTGCAGATAAAAAATCGATCTTTGCTTTAACTTCTTTTTATGAACCATTTGGACTAGCTTTTATAGAAGCTATGGCATCTGGACTACCTGTAGTTGCCACTAAAAATGGAGGATCTGTTGAAATATTAGATCAAGGGAAGTATGGTGTTTTAGTCAACCCTGATGATATCGATGATATTGCAAATGGTATAAATAAGATATTTGATAGTAAAAGCATCTGGGAAAAATACCATAAAAAAGGCAAAAAAAGAGTTATGACCAAATATACATGGGAACAAACTGCTAAAGGTTACTATAAGTTTATGCAAGCTATCATTAACAAGAAAAAAGTAAAAGATGAAAAGCTGGATATTGCAGATTACTTTATCACACCTGATAGTCAAAATGATTCTAGATTATTAGATCTATTTTTAAGGATCTGGAAAAATAAGTAAATATTAATTAGGAGTTGATTAGATGACAAAGAAAGAAAAATATAAACAAGTGGCATATTTTTGCATGGAATACGGTATCAATAAAAACTTTAGGATTTATGCTGGTGGATTAGGCATTTTAGCTGGTGATATTTTAAAAGCAGCTAAAGATTTTAACTATCCAATCTTAGGTATTGGTATGCTCTGGTTTGAGGGATATACCAAACAGTTAATTGATGAAAATGGACGTCCTTATGATACTTATCCCAAAAATGAATATATCTACGACTATCTTGAAGATACAGATATTACTGTCTCTGTAAAAATTAAAGGTGAAGATATAAAATTAAAAGTTTGGAAGTTAGAGACTGACTATATGAATCCATTGTATTTACTTGATTCAAATTTAGAAGAAAACGGTAAGTATGATTGGATAACAAAGAGACTTTATGCCTGGGGAGAAGAAGAAAGAATCGCACAAGAAATAGCATTAGGGATTGGTGGAATTAAAGCCATCAGAGCACTTAATCTTGATATAGATGTCTACCATTACAATGAAGGTCATGCTGTTTTTGCTGGAACTGAATTAATAAATGAAAAGATGAATCAGGGCTTAAATTTCGATCAAGCCTTTCAAGCTGTAAGAAATAAGACAGTTTTCACAACACATACTCCAGTAAAAAAAGGTAATGAAGTCCATGAACATGCTATTTTACAAGAAATGGGAGCTTATAATGGTCTAACAAAAGAACAGATGATTCAAATTGGAGGAGATCCCTTTAGTAATACAGTTGCTGGTCTAAGATTAGCAAAGGTATCAAATGGAGTTGCACAACTACATGGTGTAACTGCTAGAAAAATGTGGGAAAATGTAGAGAATAAATCTCCGATTAAAGCAATTACTAATGGTGTCCATCGAAATTCTTGGGTTGATTTTAGAGTCTATGACGCATTCGATAATGGGGATGAAATAACTCCAGTACATCAACAATTAAAATCTGAATTGATAAACTATGTTCAAGATAAAACAGATGTTAAACTAGATGTTAATAAACTTCTTATTGGTTTTGCCAGAAGAGCTGCCCCTTATAAGAGAGCAAATCTTATTTTCGATAAAATTGATCTAATCAAACCATTTTTAGAAGATGGTAGGATTCAGATTATATTTTCAGGTAAAGCTCACCCTTTAGATGATAAGGGAAAAGATCTTGTAGCTGATATTATAACGATGACAAAAAAATATCCTAATAGTGTAGTATTTTTAGAGGATTATAATATGGAAATTGCCAAGATGATGACTAGGGGTGTAGATGTATGGTTAAATAATCCAAGACGTCCTAAAGAAGCAAGTGGTACCTCTGGTATGAAAGCTGCGATGAATGGTATTCTAAATTTAAGTATTTTAGATGGTTGGTGGCCTGAAGCTTGTCAACATGGTATTAATGGCTGGCAGTTTGGAGATGGCTATGTGGGTGATAATCAAGATACCCATGATAGAGATTCTCTCTATCGGGTTTTGTTTAATGAAGTACTGCCAACTTACTATGAAAATAAAGATAAATGGGAACAGATGATGAATAATAGTATTGAAAGCACTTATGAAGAATTTTCGGCTCAAAAGATGATTGAAAACTATTATTTAAAGATGTATAGAAAAGCAAAATAAATATTATTTTTTAAAGCAAGACTATTGGAAAACTCCAATAGTCTTTTTTTATCTTTTGATAAGCATAGTTTCAGATAGTTGCTTTACTTCTTTTTTTGATTTAAGGTATTTAACCACTTCAAGAGCAAATTGACTGGCAACGCCTGGACCACGGCCTGTTATAAGATTTCCATCTTTAACTACCCTTTTTTCTATATATTTACAACTAGGCATATATTTTTCAAAACCAGGATAACTTGTTACCTTTTTATCTTTAATTACATTTGCTTTTTCTAAAACAATAGGAGCTGCACAAATAGCTGCTATAAGGCCATCTTTTTTGTTAATATATTTAACAAATTCTATAACTTTAGAACTATTCTTTAAGTTCTCTGCTCCAGGCAAACCACCCGGTAAGAGTATTCCATCAAATTCATCAATCTCAATCTCATCAATTTGAGTATCAGCTTTGATTGTAATATTGTGACTTCCTTTTACATCTATTGAATCCAAAGCACAAGTTACAACCTCAATCTCAGCTCTTCTTAGTATATCTATATTTGTCACAGCCTCAATCTCTTCAAATCCTAAGGCTAATGGAATCAGTATTCTAGACATCAAACCACTCCTTTTAAATGTTATAATAATACTGCTCCCTATTAAAATATATTGTACTTAAAAGTTTTCATTCTTTTTATCTTTTATTCTCTCCCTTACCAAGGCATATATTAAGATTAATACCCCTATAATAACACCAAATATACCAACCCTAACTATCAAAGAAAGTTCGGTATCAGAAAACAAATTAATAAATAGATGGTAAAGACCATTACCAACCAGCAATATAACTGCCATTATTAAGATTGTAAGACCAACGTTTTTAATATTCACAACTATTCCCCCAATCAATTTTGGTTTATAAAATCAATTATTAAATTAACCGTATAATCCCACTGCTCTTCCTTTTTAATCTTTATTTTCCCATCTCCACTCTGTACTCCATAATTTCCGAATCCAGCATGGTTACCTCCTTCAATTTGTTTATAAACTGTATTAAAAGGGAGGTTGTCTTTTGTTGTATTATACTTTTTTTGATCTAAAATCTCATCTTGACTCGCTGTGATCGATAATACTTCAAAATCCTTATTTGATAAATCAACACTTTCAGCAGGGTATGATGCTAACAATATTAGACCCTTTAGCTTTTTATCATTAACATCATTTAAATAACTAGCTGCCATAGAGCCACCTAATGAATGACCAATAAGATACCAGTTTCTAATATCATCTTTATATTCATCTAAAATCATTTTTGCTCTATCAAGATCAAACACAGCAAGGTTGAAAGGCATTTTAACTAAAAATACTGAATACCCTTTTTTTCTTAACTTTTCACAGATAGGAGCATAAGATAGTTCTTCTACCCTTCCACCCTGGTAGAATATAAATGCAGTGTCGTAATTGTTCTCTGCTTTAAAAAAGTAATAAATATCACTTTCTAATATCTTTTCCTTGTTGATAAAGTTTTGATTAGCAGCTACAGGTTTATAACTTTGAGATAGGTAAAAATATGTACCTGAAATGATAATTAACAATACAATTGAAATTATTAAAAACACTCTTTTTTTATTCATATAATAAAACCTACTTTTTATAAATTAACTCAAAAATATTTTATCTTTAAAATAAGCAATTTTTGTCCATGTAATAAATTTACATTAAATCAAAATTAATTCGTGGAATAATTTATCTAGATATCCATTTTATCTAATAATTATTTTTCCAGTTTACAAAAATCCATATTTATATTACTAATTTTATAAGTTTATTTGTCAAAAATCAAATAGCTTTATAGATATTTAACTGTTATTAATATATCTGAAATGTTCAAATGCTGAAAATTATTATTTTATAATTCTTGATTTTTTTATAAAAAGTTTTTAT
Source organism: Halanaerobiales bacterium (assembly GCA_021736965.1). Lineage (GTDB taxonomy): Bacteria > Bacillota > Halanaerobiia > Halanaerobiales > M55B127 > M55B127. The sequence goes on from JAIPEV010000077.1 coordinate 6,113, forward strand.
AATGTTAATTTTTTAATTGAATTAAAAAAGATATAAAGCAGTACTTCAATTTTAATATCAGTTGCTAGATATACTTTTAGTTAATTTAAACTATCTTTTCACTATATAAATCAAGCTTGTTTCTCCAATCGGGATTCAGTATTAAGCTTATTTATATTAACTTGTAATTCAAATTCTATCTTCTTATAGAAATTATATTTTAACAATAATTTATTAATTTTATATTTCAGCTAATCTAGAAAAACAACAGTTTTAAGTTACTAAACTTAATATTTTATAAATGAGATCAAAAACATTTTTTTAAATCCAAGATAATAAATTATTTTGACTGAAGCATAATAAAAATTGGTCTTTTAATAATAGTTGTTAATTTTTTTGTATAATTAAAAAAGGTTTCACCTTGTTTGTTGATTATAATCTCTTTTAACTACTATCTATATTCAACAAAAAATAAGGTGAAACCTTTTTATGTTTTTATAAAGATAATTTATTAACTTTTATTTTATACATTTAATACTGTGGACTAGTCAATTTATAATCCCAAATTGTATTATCATCTCTACCTTCTATTTCAACCATAACAATATTTTTATTAGCTTCTTTCACAATGATTTCTTGATATTTCCCTCCGGCTCCATAAGACCAGTTTGGATTCCAATTTGAGAATACTACATCATTATGCCAATTATGTAGCTTTATCCCTTCTGGATATAATTGTGGATTTTCCCAACGTTCGGGCTTATAGCTTACCCAACTAGAAGCAAAAACTTTTTCTAATGTTCTATTTTCCCAATCCTCCATATTACCATAATATACAGTAAAACGATCAGGAATAGTCCTCGCATGAAAGTAAAAGTCTATTTTTTCACCTGGATTTAGATTGCTTATATCCCAGTAGTGTCTAGTCTTACCAACTTCTCCGTTTATGATTTGATCAAAATTAGTATAATCATAATTAAATTCACCTGGATCAACCTCTGGATTTTTAGTTGTAAAATAAGGTGTTATTATAACCCTTTCACCCGGAACTTGAAAAGTTGTTTCTGCTGATTCATGATTTTGAAAATATTCTCTTGGATCAACACTAGTCATTGAACTGACTTGGCTGTTTGCACTATTAACAAATTCTACAGACCAATGTAAAAAAGTATATTTTTCTGGATCTTTTGGTTCTGCTTTTATTTTTACTTCAAATCCAGGGGGATAGGGAGGATGTCCTGTCAAATCTTGAGCTTCACCTTGAGCGCCCATAAAAGATTGAACTTCAAAATCAAGAGTTTGTTTATTCTCAGTACTGCTGCAAAAGAATGCAGTTATTTCTTTGTCTCCATCCATATAGATAGTTGTCTCACTATTTTGAACTTCTGAGATACTATTAACATCATCTCCTGTCCATGCATAAAATTCCGAATCTTGTATAGAATTTGCAGAAATATTTACTAAACCTTCACTAACTTCTATAGTCCCTTCCGATGGAGAAGTTACCCCTTCACCTTCTATATTAATAGTTAGAGTATGTTGCGTATTATCAGCATGATCACATGCAGTTAATAAAAATGTCAAAGTCACAATTATAATTAATGATAATAATAATTTTTGTCTTTTAGA
>JAIPEV010000078.1 GCA_021736965.1 Halanaerobiales bacterium
CTTAATACTTCATAAAAACTTAAATCAAAAAAAGATTAACACAAATTATTATGATAGAATCAAATTTAATAAAGAAGGTACTGCCTTACATGGGACGGTTGGCTTTGGCTTGGGTAATAAGGTATATAAGATAGTGGTAAGTAGGTTGGGGAGGGTTAGAGTTGAATAAAAAGAATGGTTATACCCTTATTGAAGTAGTGGTATCATTACTGCTTTTATCAATAATTGTTATGGGATTTTTTAAAACTTATAATACAATCAGTAACTTAAATGAAAGAAGCGAAAAGAAAAGATTAGCTTTTCAACTCTGTCAGGAAACTATTTCTAAGATTACTGAAGCTGAAATAGAAGATGAAAGTAATTTATTAGTTATTAAAAAAGATGAATTGATAGACTATAACTTTAGATTTTACAGTCAGTATCGATTTATTAATGAGTTAATCATTAAAAAGCTTGCTCTAATAGTTGATGGAGAAAAAATTAAAGATCTTTTTATTTATAAAATATTAGTTTCTTGGCAAGATCAAAGTTTTGAGATCTATACAGTTTTGGGTGAGGGAGGGAGTAGCAATTAAAAATAATAAATTTGGTTTCACTTTAATAGAAGTCCTTATTGCAGTATCTTTAACCTCGATAATTTTATTATCTTTCAGTACAATTATTATTAATACTTTTAAAATACATAATAATGAAACACAAAGAATAACAAAAGTACAAAAAGCAGTTATATTAAAGAACTGGTTAAATGAAAGACTTGAAAAATCTTCAGAAATTTTCATATCCAAAGAAGAAAAACTTAACTTTATAGAAAAAAATAATTTATATAAGTTAGTACTTTATAGTTCAGCCGGTATTCCAGCTTTAGGAGTTGAAAAGTATAAGATAAAAAATGATACGTTAAAATATTCTAATAAAGAACCAATTATAAATGGCGTTTATGATTTTGAAATAAATGAAATTAATGATTATGGTTTTAATAAATACTATGAGATACTATTAAGTTTAGGTGATTTTAAAGATAACTTTTATTTATTATTAAATAGAGGGGGTGTAAAAGATATACAACAATAAAGGTTATACCTTAATCTTTGTTTTGCTTATACTTTTAATAACTGGTTTAGTATCTACATCATTAATACAACAGTCTTTAATCAATAGCAAAATGATTTGTAACTATATAACAAATGAAAAGTTAAGCTTAACTTTAAATAGTGGGAAAAGAATAATTGATTATTTAAAACAAGCTGACAAAGTGTTAACAGATCAACTTGTATTATCCTATGGAAAAGATTATAATATAAGAATAAATATAAAAGATATTAATAAACATAAAGATTACATAAAGTATATTATCAAAGCAGCCTTTGATGCACAGGATAAAGAGGTATATTATATAGTACAAGAAAATGAATAAGTATAAAAATGAAGTGCAAATATTTTATCTTATATAATTGCTATATAATCTTGATTATGTTATAATTTAAATAAGAAATATTAGTAAAAAATATTAATATTTATCAAAAATATATATCTTTTGAAATCCAACTTAATTTATTATTTCAATTTTTATCCCCTCCCGATAACATATTTTTTTAAAACAAGGGGGATCTTTTGTTTTAAAGGGATTTTAAATAATAATTTTGCAGGAATAACTTAAGGTATATAGAATTATAATTAATAACCAATATTGACTAGAAGAAATTTTAAAATTAAAAGTAGAAATAATAAAATAAATATTATTTGTATTTAACTTTTTCATAAGGAAAGGATTTTAATATGGCCAGAGAAAAAGTAAAAAAATTAGGTGAACTATTAATTGACTTTAAGTATATTACAAGGGAGCAACTTAAAAAGTCTCTTGAACATCAAAAAGATAGTGATAAAAGGTTAGGTGATATCCTCTTAGACCGAGGATATATTAGTGAGGTTGATTTAGTTGAAGTCCTTGAATTTCAACTTGGTGTAGAAAGAGCGGATTTATCTAAATATGTAGTTGATCCCTCTTTAGCTAAATACATCCCAGAAAATATAGCACAGAGATATAATGCGGTACCTATTGCTAAAGATGGAGATACATTAAAAGTAGTGATGAGTGATCCGTCTGATCTATTAGCTATAGATGATATGGAGATGACCTCAAATCTTAGAGTAAAGCCAATGATTGCAACTAAATCTGAGATAAGTAAAATAATGTCTCAGATCTATGAAACATTTGAAGATTCTTCTGATGTATTTGACAGTCTTGATTACTATAAAAGTGAAGATGATGAACCTGAAATAGATGAGTTAAAGAGAATGGTTGAAGATGCTCCAATTGTAAGGTTGACTAACATGATAATTAATCAAGCCCTACAAAAAAGAGCCAGTGATATTCATATCGAACCTCAGGAAAATATTGTAAGGATTAGATATAGGGTTGATGGAGTTTTATATGAACATATGACTGCACCTAAGTATACACAGGCTGCTTTGGTTTCAAGAATTAAAATTATTGCAGATTTAGATATTACAAAAAGAAGGGTTCCACAGGATGGTAGAATTGCAATGAACGTTAGAGGCTTAAGTGTCGATATGCGGGTATCAACCTTACCTACTGTTCATGGAGAAAAGGTTGTTATTAGACTTTTAACTAAAGATGAAAGCTTAATAAATATTGAAAATTTAGGTTTTAGTGATCATAACTTTAGAAGATTTGAAGGTTTAATTGAACAACCACATGGCATCTTATTAGTTACTGGGCCAACCGGAAGTGGTAAGTCAACAACCTTAATTGCCGCCCTAAATCAACTAAATGATGTTGAAAAAAACATTGTAACAATTGAAGATCCAGTAGAGTATCAACTTGCCGGTATTAATCAGGTTCATGCAAAAGAAAAGGTTGGCTTATCTTTTGCAAATACTTTAAGATCAATTCTTAGACAGGACCCCGATATTATAATGGTCGGTGAGATTAGAGATGAAGAGACAGCTCAGATCGCAGTGAGAGCAGCTTTAACCGGTCACCTTGTATTAAGTACTCTACACACCAATGACTCGGTTAGTTCAGTTACCAGACTTGTAGATATGGGTATCCCTCCTTATCTAGTTGCTTCTACAGTAATTGGAGCAATGGCCCAGAGACTTGTCAGGAGGTTATGTAATAACTGTAAAGAGCCTTATCAGGCTGGAATTGAAGAAAGAGAATTTATGGGTTTAGAAGAAGGTACTACATTATATAAAGCTAAAGGTTGTAATAAATGTAGTAATACTGGATATAAAGGTAGACTTGCAGTACAGGAAATACTAACAGTTGATGATAAAGTTGGAAAAATGATAGTTAAAGGCACAGATGAAATAGATATAAAAAATTATGCTGAAAATCAGGGTATGATTGATTTAAAATATGATGGTATTGAAAAGGTTAAAGAAGGTTTAACATCTTATCAAGAACTGGCCCGTGTGATTGTATAGGGGGGAATAGTTGATGGAAATTGATGCTCTATTTAAGAGTGTTGTTGAAAGAAAAGGTGTGTCTGATTTACATCTAACAGTAAAGTCAAAACCAATTATTAGATATAATGGTAACTTACAAGTTTATCAAGAATATCCCAATGTATTAGAAGTACAGGATTTAGAAGAGATGACCAAAGAAATGTTAAGTGATGATCTTTTTAAACAGTTTCATGAAAAAGGAGAAGTCGACTTTTCTTACAGTGTACCAGGAGTTTCAAGGTTTAGGGTTAATATATTTAGACAGAGAGGTTCTATTGGAATTGCAATGAGGGTAATACCTCAGGAAATACCAACTGTAGATGAACTTGGTTATCCTAATACTTTAAAAAAATTAGCTTTGATGAGAATGGGTTTAGTGCTTTGTACTGGCCCTACTGGTAGTGGTAAATCAACAACTCTAGCTGCAATGATTAATGAAATAAATGAGAAAAAAGCCAAACATATTCTCACCCTGGAAGACCCTATTGAGTATTTACATTCACACCGTAACTGTATTGTACACCAAAGAGAAGTTGGGGTAGATACAAAAACCTTTGCCAATGGATTAAGATCAGCTTTACGTGAAGATCCTGATGTTATCTTAGTTGGTGAGATGCGTGATTTAGAAACTATTGCAATAGCATTAGAAGCAGCAGAAACCGGACACTTAGTATTAGCTACCTTGCACACTAACAGTGCACCAGCTACAATTGACCGTATTATTGATGTGTTTCCTCCTCATCAACAGGAACAGGTTAGAATTCAGCTGGCCTCAACAATAAATGGAGTAATTTCACAGCAGTTACTCCCAAGAGCTGATCGATCTGGCAGGATAGGTGCTGTTGGTATTTTAATTGGTACACCAGCTGTAAAAAACGTTATTCGTGAAGGTGAAAGTCATCAACTTCATTCAATTATGCAAACCGGTAGTAAGTATGGAATGATTGTTAGAGATAACTATTTATTGGATTTATTTAATCAAGGTAAGATAAGTAAAGATATCCTGCTTAGAAGAGGAGATAATAGGAAGTATATAGAAAAAAGAATATCAAGAGAAGCCAGTTATTAAAACAGAAGAGAGGAGTTGGTTAAAGATGGCTCCAGTATTCGAGTATGAAGTAAGATCTCAGAACGGCCAAAAAATTGAAGGTACCCTTGAAGCAGAAAATGAAACAATGTTGGCTTCAAACTTAAGAAAAAAAGGCTATTATATTTTAAATATTAAAAAGAAAAGAGAAGGTTTAAATCTTAATAATATATTAAATTTTAATAAAAAGGTTAAGCTAAATGACCTTGCGGTTTTTTCTAGACAGTTTTCTGCGATGATTAATTCAGGTATTAGTATTATTGACGCATTAGATATATTAAGGGATCAAATTGATCATCCAACTCTGAAAAAAACAGTAATAGCTGTTACTGAGGATATAGAGACAGGCTCTGACCTATCAGAATCGTTATCAAAACATCCAGATGTATTTCCTGAACTTTTTGTTCAGATGGTGAGAGCTGGTGAAACCGGTGGTATTATTGGTGATGTATTAGATAAAGTTGCAGACCATTATGAAAAACAGGATGAACTTCAAGGAAAAGTTAAATCTGCCCTATATTATCCTATAACTATAATGGTTATAGCTTTATTGGTTGTTATCTTTTTATTAACAAATGTTGTACCAACTTTTGTTACAATGTTTGGTGATCTTGGAGCAGAACTTCCTTTACCTACAAAAATATTAATCGGATTGAGCAGTTTTATGCAGAGTTATTGGTGGCTTGTAGCATTAGTTTTATTAGCATTATTTTTCTTTTTTAGAAATTATCGTAAAACTCCAAATGGAAGACTCAGGACAGATAGTTTTATCTTAAAGATACCAAAAGTTGGAGAAATGATGAAAAAGATATATCTTTCCAGATTTTCTAGTACTTTATCTGTACTTTTATCAAGTGGTGTTGATTTATTGGCTGGACTTTCTATTGTTGAAGGAGTTGTTGGAAATAGACTGTATGGACAGGCATTAACTGAAGCCAGGATTAAGGTAAGAGAGGGAGCTACTCTATCAGATCCCTTAGAGAAAAGAGCAGAGTTTCCTAAACTTTTAGTTCATATGATTAAAGTAGGAGAAGAAACCGGTGCAATGTCTGGAATGTTAGATAAGGTTGCAATGTTTTATGATAGGGAAGTTGATAGGAGTGTAGAAGGTGTTGTGTCTATTATTGAACCGGTAATAATAGTATTTTTGGCTTTAGTAGTAGGTTTTGTTGTGATTTCAATAGTAATGCCGATGTTTGATATGTATACTTACTTGTAATTCCTATATTAAGTCCAATTTTATTGAGGAGGTGAAGTATATAGGAATAGTGGATTTAACGGACTATTAAATTTATAGACTTTTGTATAATAATTAAGGTCAAATAATAAAATTAGAAAAAAAGGAGTGGAGCTTAAATGGTTAAGTTTAGAAAAATGTTGATTAATGATAAAGGTTTTACACTTATTGAATTATTGGTTGTAATTGCTGTGTTGGGTATATTGGCTGCGATTGCTATTCCAAGGTTGACAAATATTCGTGATAAAGCTGAAGATACTAATATTGATTCAGCAGTTGGTGCATTAAGAAATGGATTAGAAATGCATTATGCTGAAACTGGAAGTTATCCCTCTATGGGAGCGAGTGATAGTTTTATGGATATCGCTGGATCTGTTTCAGATTATACAACAATACCAGATGTAAGTTCTTATATTTCTAGTACAACTCCAACTGATAATTCTGGAAATCAATCAACCTTTTCAATAACTGTTAATAGTGCAAACACAACTAAAACATGGACAATTACACCGGGCGGATTAAGTACTGGTACTTCTACTTCATAGTGTAGTTTTAATCTCCCCCCCTATTTTGGGGGGAATTCATAAGGTGATTATATTGAAATTATATTTTAATAATGGATTTACTATGATTGAAATTCTTATTGTTATTATTATTATTTCAATTCTTATTTTATTAAGTTATCCCAGATTAGTCGAGGTAATTGATAAATCATATGATGTCAATATCAAAAAAATAGCAGGTTCTTTCAGAAATTTTATGAGTATGTATATTCAAGATCATAATAGATATCCTGAATCAATATATAATTATAATCAGCTTAAAGATGATCTTTTAAATGAATATGGGGAACTATCAGATATAACTGAAATTATCAAATCAGATAATTATGAAGTAGATAATAGTTCTAATCCTAAGACTTATACTCTAAAGTTAGTCAGTTCTAAAACAAATAAAATTTATATAATTACCCCCACTGGTTTTACTGTTACTCAATGATGAAGGAGAAATTATATGTCATTAATAATATTTATAACAGGATTAATTATTGGTAGTTTTTTAAATGTAGTTATTCATAGATTACCTTTAAAAAAATCAATAGTTTTCCCTTCTTCTCATTGCCCTAATTGTGAAGCTAAATTAAAGTATTATGATCTAATTCCAGTTCTTAGTTATATTTTTATAAAAGGTAAATGTAGATACTGTGCTCAAAAAATATCTTTGCAGTATCCAATAGTTGAAACTTTAACTGCGCTATTATTTTTACTTACATTTCTAAAATATGGTTTAACTTCCGAATTTATAATATTTATATTATTAATATCTATTTTAATAGTTGTTTCTTTTATCGATATTAAGTATCAAATTATTCCGAATGAAATTACTTTTATTTTTATACCGCTTGGACTTATACTTTCATTATTGTTTAATCATATTTCATTTGTTAATTCTTTGTTAGGTTTAGTTATACCGGCTGGTTTATTACTTTTAATTGCTTTTATATATAAAAAAGGAATGGGTCTTGGAGATGTTAAACTAATTGGAATGATTGGTGTTTTTATCGGGTGGAGATATGCTTTAGTATCTATCTTTATTGGTGCTTTATTTGGTTCACTTTATGGAATATATATGATGGTTATTGGAAATATGGATCGGAAAACTAAAATTCCTTTTGGACCTTTTATTAGTTTAGGTGCTGTGATTATGATTTTGTATGGTAATTTATTGATTGGCTGGTATCTAGGTTTATTTATCTAACCTGAATGGAGGAAAAAAGATGTTGATAGACAATAATTCGGGTTATACTTTAGTTGAAATTGTTTTAGCAATTGCTATTTTGGGTCTTGTTTTTGTACCAGTTTTGGGGTTTTTGACTAATTCAAGTGGAATAATCACTTATGCTGAT
>JAIPEV010000079.1 GCA_021736965.1 Halanaerobiales bacterium
CTGAATATTGATTTTCAAATAAAGTCCGATACTTTTCTTCACTTTTTTCAAGTTCTTTTTGGATTTGATACTGTTCTGTGATATCTTCTATAAATCCATCAATTGTAAAAGAACCATCTTCATTAAATTTACTAATTCGGGCATCCATCCTTAACCATCTAATATTTTCATTTTTATCATAAGCTCTGTAAATAAATCCAATGACAAAACCTTTCTCCTTTATGTTTTCAATAAGCTCTCGCCTCTTATCCATATCAACATAAAGATTTTTTGCTAAATCATTATAGCTTTCAATTACCTGATCAATATCATCATATCCCAATATATTTGCCATCTCAGGATTGATCATCAATATATTCCCACCTGAATTTGTTTTAAAAATACCAATCGGTGCCTTTTCAAAAAGTTCTCTATATCTTCTTTCACTTTCTCTTAATTTATCTTCAGACTTCTTTCTTAACTTATGATTTATTAGAGCTTGAACTGCATATGAAAGGTCATCGGTTAATTCTTTAAATAACTTAAACTCTTCTTGATCAAAGAATTTTTCCTGATCAATACAGGCTGTCATAATACCCCATATTTTACTGAATACCATAATAGGAAAAATAGCAATTGATCTACCTTTTTTATCATAAATAATATTTCTATAGTTTACTTCTTCATTGTTTATAAATTTATCAAACATATTTTCTTCTAATTTAAAATCACCTAATAAATTTCTAATCAACTCTATATTTTTTTGATCTTTAAAATCTATATCCAAATCTTTTATTAGATCAGAATTCTGACCGGATGCACTAACTATATGTAGATTATCCTTAACCTTACTTATCTCACCAACCCAGATTGATTTGTAACCACCCTTATTTATTATAATGTTACATACTTGATCAAACAAACTCTTTTTATTTTTTGTTCTGACAATAGTTTGGTTTATATCACTGAGTATGGAATACAGCCTGTTCAACTTTTTAATGCTTTTAATCATCTTTTCTCTCTCAGTAATATCAACTGCCATACTCATTATTAACTTTCGATTATCATCAGTTTTTCCCAATGGTACTGATGAAAAATCCCATAATCTCTTATCTCCATCTTTGGTTGTTATTTCAAATTCTCCATCATGTACCTTTTTATTTAGAGTAAATAAATTATCTACAAATTCTTTTACCATATTTCTTTTTTCGGGATATGCTTGTTCAAACCATTGATCGATGTGTTTAATATCATCATAATCATAACCCGAAAGTTCAGTCCATTGATCATTAATCCTAAAAACCTCTCCATCTTCAGCATGAATCATTATTGGATAGGGAGCTTCTTTAATTGCATTTGCAAATAATTTTTCTCTTCTTTTAATTTCATTATTTAATTCATACTTTTCACTATAGTTTCTAAATACTATGACAGCTCCGTGAATATTATTATTTTCATCTTTAATCGGGGCAGCACTATCAGCTATGTGATATTCTTTACCATCTTTTGAAATTAATTTGGTATGGTTAGCAAGGCTTACTATTTTACCTTTTTTAAGTACTCTTTTTATAGGATTTTTTATTTTTTTATTAGTCTTTGAATTTACAATCTTAAATATTTTAGTAATATCTTTTTCTCTTGCATCATTGATTTTCCAGCCTGTTAACTGTTCAGAAACATAGTTCATTTTGACAACATATCCTTTATTATCGGTCACTATTACTGCATCGCCGATTGAGTTCAATGTAATTTCTAAAAAATTTTTATTCTCTCTAATCTTTATTTCCTGTTCATGTCTTTTTATTAAATCACTTAACCTATTTGATATTGCCTCTATTAGATTGTACTCTTCTTTTAAAAAAGGTCCACTATTATCTAGCTCTTTATGTTCTTTAAGATAAAACACCTCTATTTTACCTTTTTCTTGCCCATCTATTATAATATCTGTATCCATTTTCCATTTACTTTCTTTAAAATTATCCGTAATATACTCTTTATCTTCATAATTAATCCTTACACAGGTATCTTTGGGATACTGCCAGGCAGTTCGAATCTGATTTATAATCATATTTAAGGATTGATCAAATGATATTTCAGTTTTTTCTAATATTTTAGTAATATTTATAAGTCCATTTAACTCTTTGACTCTTTCCCTTAACTTGAAGTTTTTTTCAGATATTTCTGATCTGCTTATTATTATATAAACGGATATAATTATCAGCATTACTACTTCTATTAAATATTTAGCTATATCTAAGTGTAGAGTAAAAATATCCTGGATACCTAAGACTATAATAGAATAGATGAGTGAAATAATAACAGTCTTTTTACTGTAATTTAAGCTAGTATAGATCACAAACAAAATTAAGAGCGGTTCTACTAATTCAATTTTAACCGATATCGCTAAGATAAGAACTGTAATTGCAAAGATATATAAAAAATATTTAGAGTTAGTAATGGTTTGTATTTTGTTTAATATACTTGCCCTCTTCAACTTACTGGCCTCCTTTATTCTCAATAGATAGTATAATCAATAGTTTAACTAAATTAATACTCTTTTTTATATTCTTTAATTTTTTGATAGGCTTTCTGAATCTCTTTAAACTTGTTTTGGGCAAACTCTCTATATTCATCGGGTAGACCTTTTCCAATCACATTATCAGGATGAAAGTCTTTTGCCTTTTTTTTATACTGCCTTTTTATTTCTTCCATACTTGTATCTGGTGAAACTTCTAATATCTTAAAATACTTATCAAGACTATCAGTTTGATTATATCTTGCTAAAATACTCTCATATTCACTGTCAGATATACTAAATATCTTTTTAGCTTTCTTTAAATATTTTCTTTCTTTTTGATCAAAGTTACTATCAGCAATAGCTACTTTGATTAAAAGATCTATCATACTAATAAGCAAGGTTTTTTCATTTCTAAAATGTGTATAAAACTGTCTGGCAAAGTCTTCAAAACTACTATTACTTTTTTTGGCTTGGTCAAATATATTAATTGCCAACTGTCTGGTATTGCTCTCTAATCTTAAGTCATTTTTAACAAAACTATCAACAACATCTATCTCTGAACGGCTAACATTTCCATCAGCTTGAGCAAACTTTGCTAACATAGAAAATGTAGTTGTAAAAAATACCATATTTAATCTTTCTTGTTGGTTTAATTTTTGCCTGGAACTATTATCAGCTGTCCTATCAAACTGATTTCCTACTACAGCCCCAATTATTGCCCCAATAGGACCTCCTAAAACAAATCCTAGTCCACCACCAAATAACTTTCCAGTCCAACTCATTAAGTCAGATCCCCCTCCTATATCAATGTTAGTCACTATTATTTCATTATTAATAAATCCACTTATTAGTTTTTTATCATAAGGGATAGATTTAATTAAAAATAGATCAAGTTATCTATTCGTATAATCTCTCCCCACTACTCCCAATTTTATATAAATATCTATATAATAGTAATCTCATAAACATTGAAATGCTTTCCTTATATCTTATAATTATTATAAGTTGTCTAAATAAATCAGAACTGTTTTTAAAAAAATCCATAAGTAATTGTTAAAAAAGTTAAGATGTTATTTTCAATCTTCTTTTACAAATAATATAAATAAACTACAATAAGATAAACAACAAATAAAACTCTGACCTTAATAATTAAGGTCAGTTAATATAAGCTGGTTTTTAAAATATTTATAATGCCTTCTAATCACAAATTTTGGTCGGAATTAATAATTTTACTACTATTTTTGATCTTTTATAAATTTATAAACATTATTAAATCCCTATACTTATATATTAGACAAATATAGTAAAAAACCTTTAAATCAAGTATTATTACATAACTCAAATAAACTGTTTAAAAACGGCCTACTTGTTGATATATTAGTGATTATATAAAGATAGCCTCTTATAAAATAACTTATTATATATCCATATAAAGTTTATATTTTCTATTTATTACATATATTCACATAAAAATTATTATTCTTTGAACTAGCTTAATTATATATTCAATCACACTATTATTAATAACTTAAATCAATTTCATTATAGTTTTGTGGTAATCTAAAATAATTTTAAAAGTAATAAAGGCAGCCTTATTAAAAGCTGCCTTTCAGTATAAATATAATTATTCCAGATCATTTTTCATTTTATCAAAACATTTTTTACAGATTGTCTTTTCCTCATATTCAAAAGTATCAGACATTTCTCCGCAAAAAATGCACCCAGGTTGATATGCTTTAAAGATAATTTTTTCTCCCTCAACATAGATTTCCAAAGAATCCTGTTTTTTTAGATTCATCGTTTTCCTGAGTTCTTTTGGTATAACTATCCTGCCAAGATTATCAATTTTTCTAACTATTCCAGTAGATTTCATTTTAACACTCCTTGTCTACATTTGTTTACATTATATCATCTATTTTAAATATTTCTATAAAAAATGATAATTTTTTTACATTTTTTTATAAATTTATATTTATAGTAAATAGTCAAAAGGATTTTTACTTAGAGTAGGGAACACTCCAAAGTATCCTAATAGAGGGAATAGCAGTAAAATAAGTGTCGCTTTAAGAAAATCATTTGGTAGAAAGTACCTTAATAAGAAAAAAAGTGCTATCCAGGCTAATACCGGCAGAACTATTAATTTAAAAGCCTTATTATTGTTTTTTTTCCATACTTTTTTTATTTTTTTATCTTTTTTTAGAATTTTATACTCTTTTTTGTTCAACTCTTGCTTTAACATTATACCTTTTCTAAACAGATATCCAGTTTTAGCTAATACGTATGTTAATCCTATTAGAATTAGACCTATCAATATTCCCGCCATCCAAATCAGTGGAGATCCAAATCTAGCTAATACTTTTTCTAATAAAGGTACTTTAGGTTTAAAGCTTTTTATAATTTTATTGATATTTGAAAAGTCATTATATTTACTAAATGTAAATATTAGGTATCCATATGGGCCAGATACTTGATAGTGTGCTAAAGCATAAAGCCCATGCTCATTTTTATCATATCTTTTTTTTACCGCATATCTAAATATTAAGTATTTATTTATCTCTTTACTTTTTATTTTACTGCCCAAATTATCAAAAATTTCTCTATCTAACTCTGTAAGTTTTTGTAAATCTATTTTTTTGTTATTCTTCAAGGCAAAGATTGTAAAAACATAGTCTTGATTAGGATCTGTTGCAACCAGGCGTTGATAGGATTTTGGATTATCAAAATTAGTCTCTAGCTCCCAATCATTTGGTATCTTAAATGAATAATTATAGTTTTGATCATTTATCTTTATATATTGACCATCTTGAGCAAAGATAGTAATCGAAAATATTATAATAAATATAAATAAAAAGACAATAGTTATTAAATTAGATCTATTTGATGATTTCATGGTCACAACCCCAATAATTGATTAACGTATAAAACCTTATTATTAATTTAAAGAAAAAAATTAAAATTCCTCCAAGAAAAGCTAAAAACCTTGTAACTATAGTAAAGAATCTCAATAGCAACAAGGTTTTTTGTCTATTACCAAACATCTTTTAAATATCTTATGTCTTATCTTTATTTAGTATTTATTTCTTACATTTTAAACTTTTTAATTAAATCTATTTATCTATAATAGATATTAAAGTTATTATCACTTAAATAAAAATCAATCTCTTTAAATTTACTAACTTCACTTTTTTTATATTAATCACTTATTCAACTGTCGGGATATTATCTTCCTGACCTTGAAAATAAGGATAAGTTTCTCCCTGATTTATAGTCCAAACATCTGAAAAGTCCCATCCATGAAATGTTTCTTCTTGAACCATCTGACTGGTAGTCTTACCTTGACCGCCCTCAGAGTGGGATATTTCACGATTACCAGCTTCTGTATCCCAGTAACTATTATTCACATTATTATAAAATATATCTTCATTATAACCAATTAGACCCCCGTAATTTAAACCAGCAACAACATCACCTGCAAAATATGTTCTATTTATAGAATCATTATATAGATTATAAGTATAACCGATCAGTCCCCCCACATATTCTGTACCTATAACAGACCCAATAGCATAATTATCTTCAACCCTATAACCATAATTATACCCAATTAATCCTCCGATATAATTGTTATTGCCTATTACATCTGACATAGAATAACTTTTTATAACTTCACCAGTAGACTCATTGAAACCTAATAAACCTCCTACATAATCATTCCCTTTAATTGTTCCTGAAACATTACAAGAAGTTATATCTCCGCTATTATGGCCAACTAGACCTCCTACTGCATCAGAACCAATAATATCTATTACCTCAACTCCTAAATTATCAATATTACCGCTACTAGCACCAAATAATCCTATTGAATCTTGATCACTTCTTTTTATGTACAGATCACCGATTATCTTATTATCTCCATTAAATTCTCCAGAAAATTCTGTTGTTTCATCTCCAAGAGGTTCCCAACCTTTGCTGGTCTTAGTTTGATTTCCCACAAATTCCAGATAACCTAAAGAACTACTATCTAGATCATTCATTAATATAAAATTAGAATCTAAATTATTTCGAACTTCATTTAATTGATACCAGTTAGTTATTTCATATGGTTGATCACCAACTAAATCTGTTGCTTGAAATACCGCAGTAATTTCTTTATTTCCATCCATTATTACTTCTTTTGGATTATCATTACCACTATAGTCTCCTTCCCAATGACTAAATAACCAGTCTCCTTCTGGAACAGCAGTCAATCTTAGTTCAGTTCCTGTTGCATAAACATCTACTGTAATAACATTAACATCATCATCTACTACAGTACCTTCTCCTATAACATCTACAGCTAATGTATACTCACTTTCTTGAGTGTTATTGTTATTGTTATTACTACAGCCTGCTAAAATTATTAAACCAACCACCAATACTAAAAATAGTTTCAATATTTTTTTGTTAAGCAACTATCCTTCCCCCTTTATTTGCTTTTAATTCGAATTTGTATATAAACTTATAACTTAAATAATAGTTTGTTTTTTTCTATAATTAATCTAAAAATAATTAATCCCCAATTATTCATAACCAAAGCTTTAAAGAAATATTATCCCTGCTATGTTAGCAAAGTTAACTAATAAGGTATTTCACCTAATGGGTGAAAAAAATAACTAAAATTATTTCTTAATAAATATAGAAAAAGGAGCCCTCATCCTTTATAATAATAGTATCACAACCAAAATACAAAGGGGGGCTCCTTGTGGTTACTATATCTGAAAAAAGAATGAATTTCAACTCAAATTTAAAATTAAATTTTGATGGTGGCAATTTAACATCAGACTCAGGACTATTACTTTACAAAGAATTTGATAATGAAATTGGCTTTAGTCAAGTAATTAAAGAAAGTTTATCTTTTGATGATAATATCGACCATAGAATACACAAAAACGAAGATGTGATCTTACAAAGGATCTATCAAAATGCCGCTGGTTACCATGCTGATAGTGATGCAAATGATCTAAGATATGATAATATATTCCAGACTGTATTAAATAAAGATATTTTAGCTTCACAATCTACTATTTCAAGAGTAAATACCAAATCAAATA
>JAIPEV010000151.1 GCA_021736965.1 Halanaerobiales bacterium
AAGAATATTCTACTGAAATGGATGTATTAAGTTTACAAAGTGGTAAAATTACAAGAATTGATAGGTGGATAAATGTTAAAAAAGTGAATTTAGTTTTTAGGGAGGAGTAAAATGAAATTAGAAATTAAAAAAGTTGACAGTATGGCTACAATTCCGAAATATGTTCATGAAAGTGATGCAGGGTTTGATTTATACTCTGTGGATTATGGTGAAATAAAACCAGGTGAAACTAGAGTCTTTAGTACAGGTCTAAAAATGGCAATCCCTAGAGGTTATGCTGTATCAATTAGACCCAGAAGTGGTTTAAGTCTAAATACTAGTTTAAGAATTGCAAATGCTCCCGGAACTATTGATAGTGGTTATCGTGGAGAAGTAGGAATAATCCTGCATAATACCGGTAATAAAACTCTACATGTAAATGTAGGAGATAGAATTGCTCAAGGTATGCTAACTAAAGTGCCTAAAGCTGACTTTGAAGTTGTGGATGAATTAAGTGAAACTGTCAGAGGTGAAGATGGTTTTGGCAGTAGTGGTATGAAGTAATACAATTAAAATGTAATTAATTACAAAAAGCCGGGAAATTTTTCCCGGTTTTATTTGACAAATCGGTTAAAACATGTTATAATTGTATTACAAGGTAAGAGGGGAACACAAAATAATTAATTATTAATTAAAAGGAGTGGTTGAAATGTTAAAGGAACTAATCAAAAAATATGGTATCAGATTTAAAGGAAATTTTACAAACTTAGAAAAAAAGATAAAGATGATAAAGTATTTACAGGATAGGGCAGATTGTGAACAGAGTGTTCAAGGTTCTATGGAATATTTAAATGAAATAAGAGATTTAAAGAAAGGTCTAATCGAAGATTTTGTAATTGAAATGGATAAACAGGGTAAAGTAGGGTGGACAGAGACAGGTTTTCAAGAGTTGACGTATGATGAGAAAGTAATAATAAGTAGTTACAATCTGTTAGCACAAGTTAGTAATGGTGGAGTTGAGCAGTATTATTATAATGGTTATGGTTTTGCAAACCCATTTCTAATTCAAGAAGTTGCAGTACAGTTAGATATACCGGAGTTAGCAGATTGGTTAAATGAAACTATTAAGGTGTATGCTGAAAGTGAGTCTAATCAAAAACTGAACCAATTAGATAAAAAGTTCTACTTAGAAATTATGGATAAGCTGGTAAACAGACTAAAAAACTATATAATAAAGGAACTGTAAATATGCTAGAACTAGAAATCAATCCAGAGGAATGTCAGGCAACACACTATTATAAGGATATAGTAGGAAATATAAAACCTGTATAGTTTGAAAGATATAAAGTATCTGAAGAAAGGGTTTATGTAGCTGTGAAAATTGTTGAAGGATTTGTTCTGGGAATGAGTTTTTTCAAAAATCATTAAATTAATTCTTTAAAACACTTTACAAATCTATTAAAACATGTTATAATCATTATAGAAGGTAAGAAGGAGGTGAAAAACATGAGAGTTAAAGATTTAAAACTTGGAGGTCATTATGGTAACGTACAGAAAATAACAATTTACAAGGATTATTCCGGTGATGAAATGATGGAAGTGCAGTTAACAAATATCCGAACAGTAACTAGAAGTTCAGATAAATTTGAAGTAATAGAAGGAAAGATACAGTTAGGATATGGAAGCAGAGATTATATAACTGCTGAAGAATACAACAATGGAAATTACAGTTTATAGTAAAAAACATAAAAATGCTGGGCAACATTTAAAACTGCCTATTCTATTAAAAAGGAGATGAAAAAGATGAAAAAGAAGAAAATTATGAATGATATTATTGAACTTATAAGTAAAGTTGATACTGAAATACTAAGTAATATGAGCTTTATATTTGATGGTACAGAATATAGCTTTAATAACGAGGGAAATATGTCTAGTAGGTCTAGAACCACTAAAGATGTTGTAGGTAAAGAAGTATCATTTCTGATGGTTTATGATGGTGGTATGATGTGGTCTATAATGAATGATGAGTTTGGATATGGTGGACTGCATGAAGAAATAGATAATTATCTAGAAAATAAGGGTTTATATTTTGAACCATATTATAATTGGTGTTCATCTTTAGCAGAATAGGATTAATTAATTAAATTAAGCTAAATTAAATTAAAGGAGTGAAACCATGAAAGTAAAAGACCTGATAAAAAAGCTCAAAGAATTTGATAGTAATAAGGAAATTAGAAGATTTAACATCAGCGAATATGGTCAGGAATACATTGTCATTAGTGGTATCTATGAACAGGAAGGTAAAATTATAATTAATTAGTTTTATAAAATTAACTAAGGGAGTGAATAAAATGGCTAATATTAGTGAAGGTATTAAACAAGCAATTGACAAATATGTAGAGCATAGAATTGAGCCGGGAGGATTTGTCCGGGCAGTCTTAGAAAATGACCTGAAAGGTGCTTTCGGTAAAGCTGATATATACAATAGAAATAACATGTTTGAGATAGTAACATATTGTTACAATGAAATTCCATACACTTGCTGGGGAAGTCCAGAAGCAGTCCAAAATTGGTTAAATGGAAAGGAACAATAAAATGAATAATAAAGAAAAAGCAGTAGAAATTCTTAAAAACCATGGCTATGAAGCACAACTTGATGACTTAGGTGATATTGATATATTCTATGATGCTCGTGAAAATGTAACAATATTTTACAGTAATCTAAGAGATAAATTCCATATCAGCACTACTTCAATGACTGTAGGAGTTGAAGATGGTATAGAGTTTGAAAGAAAAGTATCTAATGCTATATTAACTCTAGCTGAACTAAGAGAAGAAGTTCCGGAGCTAGTAAAAAGGGGGTGAATAATAGTGGCTGAAATTCGTTCAAGCTGGGCATTTTCTGATAATGTTAATAAAATTTATAAAAAGAATAGAGAAATATATGAAAAAATAAAAGATAAAGCAACAGTTAGATTAATTTCTACAGGTTATGCTCATAAAGTATATGAAGTTGTGGAAAATCCAGAGAAGTTATCAGATTTAGAACTAGCACTTATAGCTGACAATGGAAACTTATGTTTTGGTTATAGAATGAGTGGTAATGATATTATCATTCATACTGATTAATTATTAACAATAATAGCAGGGAGGTGCTACTATGAGATTTAAGGAAGGTGATACAACTACAGTATTTGGCAAGGAAGTTAAGGTATTATCTGTGAAAGAAGCTGACACAGTGTATATTGTATTTTTAAAAACTATTGACGGTCATAATATTAAAGTAACAATAACTATGGACTGGATAGAAGGAGTGGATAATGATGATTAATAAAAGCATACCAGAAAAAATTACTGAACTGATGGAAAATATTGAAAAATGTAAGTTGAATAATGATGATAAGGATATAGGTTTTATACTAGAGGATTTAGCTGACATGAGAAGTAATATTATTAAGCATAATAAAAAGGATAATACAGAGCCAGAATATAAATCAGGTGATAAAGTCTACTACAAATCTATAGCAAGTATTTGGCCAGCTGAAGTAATAGGTATTGCAGATAAAAAGGATTTTCGGGAAACAGACCATGCTGTATCAATAACTAAGCCTAATGGTAAAATAATTAATAAAGTAGTCAAAAAGAGTGTTCTATTGCCTAGAAAAGAAAAGGATAAGTTAAGTATAGGGGATAGATTTGAAGCTATAGGACATACCCATAAAATCCTATTCAAGACAGTTAATCAGGAAGACTACTTTACTAGAGAAAATGGTCAAGTATTATATATCACAAGAGTACTTGATGGTACAAAAGAAGGAACTGTGGGCTATATATTTGCTGATGATATTGAAAGAATTACTCAAATAAATGGGGTGAGTTTATAATGAGTGCTTATGCTAAGAGAAAATTTGTAGAAGCATACGCCGGAGGAAACACTAAGGAATTTACTGAAGGTGCTGTTGGAATGGATGCAATAGAGTACAGGTGTTTAGGTGGTGGTCTATATGCTGAGATATCATCAGCTTCAGGTAAAGACGAGAGGTATGCAGTAACTATAGTCCAGAAAGTTTATGGTAAAATTGAAAAAAGATTAGACCTGTTAGGTTATTTCAATTACTGGCAGGGTGTAGAGGATTATTTAGAGGAGGTAAAACATGCATAAAATAGTAACTGATTGTTATTATAAAATACAGGTAACTAACGCTATTAAACTTTATGAAAATGTTGGTGGAATTATTGCCGGGAAGGAAAATCATGGTAGAATATTTAAGTTAACTATAGTTGAAAGAATTTTTGTGAATGAAAATGAGTATGCTATGGTTAGTCTAGATGGTAGGGATTTCTGGAATGGTATATTCAATACTAAGAAGGAATTACTTGAAGCATTTTCAGGTGATATATATTACTTTCATGATAATTATGAATATGGTAGATGGTTAGAAGAGGAGTTGATATAATATGATGGAACTTAATGATATTGAGGCAATACAAAAGGATGTTGAGAAGTTATATAAGCATGATAATGTTATTGGGATATCTGATGATAGAATACATTTCAAAATTGATAGATTTCTGGAGGAGTTTGATGAGTTTGAATGGAGAAGGGTTGAGTTGGACTCATATCACTTGGATACCGAGCATAATGGTGTGAAATATGTTGCAGTTTTTAATGATTATGATATAGAATTACTGGATAAGGTACAAGTTGAAGAATTTAAAAACGAAATTCTAGAAAGATTCTAGAAATATTTCCCTTAAAAAGAATTCCCACAATACTATGAGTGGGGTTCTTTCCTTTTACTATACATTGTGAAAATAGGAACAATCCCTGTATATATCTCCCTATTTATATCTAATACTTGCTATACTGCAATTAATTTATATTTTTAACATTTATTAGTAATAATATATTCTAAACATATATTGGTTTAGTCTGTAAATAAATGTTAAAATAGTTAATATAGTAACTTACTTTTAGAAAACTTTTTTATTTCAAAGTAAAGAGTAAAAATGAAGTTTAGTTTAAAATAAAAAAGTTTTCCGATTTAAAGTGGATATATGCACTATTTTAACATATTTTTCCAAAATTAAATAATTCACAAAGTTTATCTCTAATTAATGAAATATGTTATTATTTTTGACAAAATTGGGTATTTCATGTATAATAAAAACAGAAAGAGGTGAGATATTTGAATATTAAAATAGTAGATATTGATGAGTTAATCCCTTATGAAAATAATCCAAAAGAACATCCGGAGGAACAGATTGAAAGAATTGCTGACAGTATTGACCAGTATGGTTTTATACAGCCGATAGTTATTGATAAGAATAATGAAATAATTATTGGACATGGTCGAGTTAAAGCAAGTAAAAAGTTAGGTTTTCAAGAACTCCCGGCAGTTATCAGGAGTGATTTATCCGAAAGGGAAATAAAAGCTCTAAGGATAGCAGATAACAAAATTGCTGAAAGTGGCTGGGATTATGATGCACTTGCAGTTGAGTTTGAAGAATTGGAGCTGGAAGACTTTACAGGTTTTGAAGAAAATGAGATTGAGGATATTTTAATTAATCAAGAGCTGGATACTGAAGGAAGTTTTCTTGATGATTTAACTGAAGATGAAAAGCAGGAGCAGGAAACTGAACAGGAAACTTCTGATAGGCAGGAAAGTGAGCGGAAGGACAGTTACTTAAACTTCAGCATTCCGGTTACTGAAGATGAAAGACAGTTTATTATGAAAGCATTAAATAAAGTTAAGAAAGAGCAGGATATTTTAACTGACAGGGAAGCAGTTATTTATATCTGCGAAAAGGAGGTTAATAATTAATATATTGAATGGTTATTGGTTATTGGGCGTATACGCAGTTGTGGTCTTTTCTATTTCATATTTTAACAGTCATAAAGCAGGTGGTTCAAAGGAATATTTCTTTTTAGGTAATAGGGAAATAGATGGAAATCAAGCCAGTTTTTCTATTGCGGCTTCATGGATTTGGGCACCAGCTCTATTAGTATCAGGAACTAAAGCATATACTCAAGGTTTAATTGGTTTATTCTGGTTTACTGTTCCTAATGTTTTAAGTTTGATTATGTTTGGTTATCTGGCAGTACATTTAAGAAAGAAATTTAGCAAAGGCTTTAGTTTAGTTGAATATATAAGGAAACAGACTTCAGAAAGAGTTAAGAATGTATATCTATTTCAAATATTAGGTTTGACTGTGGCAGGTTTTGCAGTACAGCTATTAGCCGGAGGTAAAATAGTAGAACTTTTTACCGGGCTTAATTTTACACTTGTTACAGCAGTTATGATATTTATAGCAATAAGTTATTCATTATTTAGTGGAATTAATGCTAGTATCCTGACAGATTATTTGCAGATGGGTATTATCATTGTAACTCTATTTTTAGTTGTACCATACATTATAAGTAAGACAGGATTTACAGCTATAGCAGAAGGTATAGGTGGTCCGGAAGGTGAATTTCTGAATATCTTTGGTGATAATGGAAAACAAATTGCTTGGGCTTTTGGTATTCCAGCAACTATTGGATTATTAAGTGGTCCTATGGGAGACCAATCTTACTGGCAAAGAGCATTTTCAATCAAAGAAGGGCAGGTAAAGAAGTCCTTCATAAAAGGTGGATTAATTTTTGCAGTTGTGCCGGTACTGCTAGGTATTTTAGGATTTATTGCTAGAGGTACAGGAATAGAAATTACTGATGTAGGTATTGTGAATGCAGAGATAGGATTTGAATTTCTACCTGTATTATTACTGATACCATTCGCATATATGTTTATTTCTGGTTTGGTATCTACTTTAGACAGTCATTTTTGTGCTTTATCTTCAATTATAGGACACGATATTCTGGAAGAAAAGTTTGGTATATCTGAAGCTAAAAGTGTAAAATATTCTAAGTATTCCATGATTGTATTAGCATTTTTAGGATTTATTATTGCTAACTTTCCGGGAATTACAATATTTCACTTATGGTTATTTTATGGTACATTCAGAGCTACTACTCTACTTCCTAGTATAATTAATATTTTTGCAGAAGGTGTGAAGGAAAAATATGTCTTTTATGGCCTGTTAGGTTCATTTATTATAGGACTACCTCCATTCATTTATGGAAATTATTTTGGTATTCCTAATTTAGTAGTTTTAGGCTCATTATTGACTGTGAGTATTAGTGGTATTCTGACAGGAATAGGAGTGTGGAAATATGCCGGTACTCAAAAAACAAACTCTAGATAAAAGCACTTATGAGTTAGCAATTGAAAGGATAAATAGGACTTATGATATATTTGATGAAGTTTGGGTATCATTCTCTGCTGGAAAGGACAGTACAGCAGTATTAAACTTGGCTATCAAAGTGGCTAAGGAAAGAGATAGACTTCCGGTAAAAGTTATCTTTTTTGATGAAGAAGCTATTCCTTATCACAATGTAGAATATGTTGAAAGAGTTAGACAACTTGATGAAGTAGATTTTAAGTGGTGCTGTCTACCTCTAAGATTTAGAAATGCATGTAGTAGAAAACAGCCATGGTGGTGGCCATGGAACAAA
>JAIPEV010000080.1 GCA_021736965.1 Halanaerobiales bacterium
ATTCACTTTTATTAAATTCTAAATTATTTACAGTTTTAACATTTTCTTTTATCTGTGATGGTTTGCTTGCTCCAATCAATACTGACACAATACTGTCATCTCTTAGAGTCCAGGCTAGAGCCATCTGTGCTAAACTTTGATTTCTTTGAGATGCAAGTTGATTTAGTTTTTTTATTTTTTTTATTTTTTTATCAGTTATATCATTATGATTTAAAAATTGACTATTACTGCCAGCTCTTGAATTTTTAGGGATACCATCTAAATATTTATCAGTTAATAGTCCTTGTGATAAGGGCGAAAAGGCTATACCACTTATTTTTTGTTGGTTTAAGGTATCAATAAGATTGTCTTTTTCAATCCAACGATCAAATATTGAGTATGATATTTGGTTAATAATAAAAGGAGTTCCCAACCTTTTTAAAATTGTAGCTGCCTTTATAGTTTGATTAGAATTATAGTTAGAAATGCCTATATATAGAGCTTTCCCCTGTTTTACAATTTGATCTAAAGTTTTCATGGTTTCTTCAAGCGGAGTATTAGGATCTATTCTATGGTGATAAAAAATATCCACATAATCTAAATTTAATCGTTTAAGACTTTGATTTAAACTTGAAATCAGATATTTTTTTGATCCCCCATCTCCATAAGGTCCTTTCCACATTCCATAACCTGCTTTAGTAGAAATTATTAGTTGATCTCGATAGTTTGCTAAATCAAATTTTAATATATTTCCTAATGTCTTTTCAGCTGATCCAGCTGGGATGCCATAATTATTTGCTAAATCAAAATGAGTAATTCCTAAGTCGAAAGCTTTTTTAATTATATTTCGAGAGTTTTCAAAACTATCAATTTCACCAAAATTATGCCATAGCCCTAAAGAAATAGCTGGTAGTTTTAAGCCACTATTTTTACAGTAGTTATATATCATCTTTTGATATCGTCTATCATCTGGTTTATAAGTCATTTTATACCTCACATAATTAATTTAGTCTGACTTCAACAATATTTTTATCTTTTGAATCTAACTCAGTAATAATCTCTCTTTTTATAATTATAAAGTTATCAAAAGTTTTAAAGTCTATTTTTTTATTATTTATTGTTATTTTTTTAATTTTGTATTTTGTATATGATTTCAAATTTGGATTATTATAAATGATCTTTAATTTTCTATCTGCAAAAGAGGTCTCTATACTTGTTTTGGCTTCATTATCAAACTGAGATTTAACTAACTTTGGATTTAATTTTAAATCACCTAAATTACCTTTAATACCATATACTTCTTCTATCATTGTTAATAACAACCAACTTGCAGAGCCAGTTAAATAATGGTATAAGCCTCTACCTTTGGCATTGATATACTCGGGTATACCAGGATATATTCTACTTTTATTAAAGTCCTTGCAGTGTCTATAAATCGAATCAATAACTTCAAATCCTTCATTAGCAAAGTTTCTTTTATATAAAGCATTACTATACATAACTGCCATATGAGAGAACATAGCACCATTTTCCTTTTCTCCATATGCAAAGCCAAAGGCTCTTCCTAAATTTAGCTTTATTTCATTAAAGTTTGTATTTAGTCTATAACCTCCTACTTTCTTATCTTTTAAGTAATAGTTAACAGAATTAATAATATTTCCAACTTGTTCATCTGTTGCAACACCACTCATTATACTAAATACTTGACCAGTTAAAGTCATTCTAACTCCAAGAGGGTGATCACCCTCAAGTTTATTTCCATCGTTATCATAGTAGGCATTATACCATTTATGATCTTTATTATCTCTTATTAGTTCGTTATTTCTAATATGTTCAATAATTGAATTTCCTTTTCTTTTTAAATCTGTAATTAGATCATCAATTTTTATTTTTATTTTTTCACCAGAAATATGTGATTCAAAAGAATTAAAATACCTTTTTAATAAATTATGTTTTTCTTTTACAGAGTTATAATCAATTCTTTTATTTACTGTATCTAATAAGATATTAATTTCTTTTGCTAGATTGATATAATTAATATTTAACTTATCTTTAAGGGCATTTAATAAAGTCGATATTTCTAACATATTGCTTGCATAAAGTGCAGAAAATGAAACACTCTCTCCTTTTTCTTGAGCCATATCTAAACCGTCATTCCAATCTCCACCTTCTAATTTTAAATTATTATGTTTCCCTACATTAAAAAAAATAGATAGGTGTTGGACTAAAATATGTTCTATTAAACTACCATAGTACACATTATTGTTTTCATCTAGAAGTACATTTTGATCCTTTGAAGTCCAGTTTTCATCATATTGTTTAGATCTATTTAATTGATTATCTTTAAAGTAGCTTTGTTTATTTAAAAGAAACTCAATATCACCACTTCTGTCTATATACAATTTAGTAGTCAAAAAAGGCCAGACTCCATGATCCATCCATACCCTATTTATTCCATTCCGATCTGCTTTAAATTCACCAGGATTAGAACCTATGATTGTTGCATTACTGCCATCCATTCTAATTCCAGCGAAGTTATTTAACAACATATTTTTAACAGGCTTTGGATTCAAAAAAAGTAAAGCTAGTCCATCTTGCCATAGATCTCTCCACCCTCTTCCTCCTTTACCATAGTCATGATGAGGAAGAAAAGAATTTCCATATAACCTCCTTAGTATGGGTTGAATAGTAACCCACTTCATCCATTGGTCAAATTCATTATTTTTAGATTCAAAATTTACTTTTTCAACTATACTGTTCCAATATTTATTGTTATCTTTAAAGTGTTTGTCAAAAGCTTTTAAACTACAATATTTATTGACAAGGTCTTCTTTATTATCTTTATCCTTTACTGCAATCACTAATATAAAAGTTCTATTTTCATTTGGTTTTAGTTCAAAACTTTTAAATTTTAAAGCTCCCATTGCTTCATATCCTTTAAACTTCTTGCCTTTTTTAAAATAATTATCATTTTCAGTAACTATTGATTTTGGCCAGGTTAACGATCCACCTTCACCAATAAAGTCCTCAAAAACAGGATAAAACCCAATAGGAGATTGATTTAACTCATCTCTGCCTAAGACTAAGTAAGAAAGATTATTAATTTTATGGCCTCTTTCATCAAAAGATAATGTTGGAGTTAATTTGATTTTATCTTTTTTGGTTTCAATTACATTTAATAATGAGGTAACATGGCGATGATCCCTTAGGTTGTCGGCAGAACGTCCATATAAAGGAATCGCTGATGTAGCCTCTATTTGTCGTGTTTTATTACCAGTGTTTACTATTTTTACTTTCATTAATTCAACTTTATCATCTGTTATTGGAACAAAGTTAGTAATTATTGATTTGACATTTATTTTTTTATTTTCTCTAATTACTTGATGGTAAAGCATTCCAGCTTTTAATTTTACATTTTCATTTTTATTTTGATCAAATTTATTAATCTCTTGTTTGGAGGAATAGCCGGTAGTTGACCAAACTATTTTATTATCAATTACTAACCAAAAATTTCTTGAAGATTTATTATTATGTAAGTCTATTGCTGATAATGGTTCAGTAACAAATGAATTTTGTCCTGTATTAATATTTCCATGAAGTGAGGGTGTAATAGAAGACATCATTCCGGCCTCATTTACTAATGGGAAATAAAGGTAATTATACATGGTTGGATTATCTAAGACAAATTCACCATTATCACCAACAAATTTCCATCCTTTTTGCTGCATATTAAACCTCCTAATCCTATATCTATTAATTATTTATTATTTTTTATTGAATTACTATTGATCACCTTTTTATACCAGTAAGCACTATCTTTAAAAAATCTTTTTTGTGTTGAATAATCTATATAAATAAGTCCAAATCTCTTACTATATCCATATGCCCATTCAAAGTTATCCATCAATGACCATACATAGTATCTCTTAACAGGGACACCTTTTTTAATAGCTTTAAGAGTCTTTTTAAAATGTTTATATAAATATTCAATTCTATTCTCATCATGAATTTTTCCATTGTCTAGTTGATTATTAAAAGCTGCTCCATTTTCAGTAATATAAATAGGTAGATCAGTATATTTTTTATTTATTTTAATCAATAGATCATATAGACCATCGGGATAGATCTCCCAATCCATTGCTGTATAATTACTATCGTTGGTCTTAATAGTTTCAATATTATAAAATTTTGAGTCTGGGTTGTGTTTTACTAAAGCCCTTGTATAGTAATTAATACCCAAAAAGTCAATTTTTTGTTTGATAATATCAAAATCTTTAGATAATTTATTGATTGGGCCATATTTGTCACGGTATATTTTAGATAATTTTTTTGGATATCTTCCCTTGAAAATTGGATCTAAGAACCATCCATTTATATATTCTTCTAAAAGCTTAGCTGCATTAATATCTTCTTTTTTATCAGTATTAGGATAAGTAGAAGTTAAATTTAAAGATATACCAATTTTACCCTTGAGATTCATCTCTCTGAATAGTTTTACAGCTTCTCCATGTGAAATTAAAAGATTGTGAGCAACTTGTAGGGCAATCTTGTGATTTTTTATTCCAGGTGCATGTTCACCTCTTGAATTACCGTTAAAGGCAACAACAAAGGGTTCATTGATAGTAATCCAGGTTTTAACCTTATCATTAAATTCACTCAATATTAACTTAGCATATTCATGGAAGGCATTTATAATTTCTTTGTTTTCCCAGCCACCATTATTTTGTAATGCTTGTGGAAGATCCCAATGATAAAGAGTAACTACGGGTTCAATGCCTGCTTTTAGCAGTTCGTCTATTAGATTTTTATAAAAATCTAAACCCTTTTGATTAACCTCACCCTTACCATTTGGTAGTACTCTAGGCCACGAAATTGAGAATCGATACGATTTGATACCAAGTTCTTTCATTATTTTTATGTCTTCTTTATATCTATTATAATGATCACAGGCCTTATCACCAGTATCATTATTGTAGATATTACCTTTTATATGACTAAAGGTATCCCAAATTGATATACCCTTTCCATCTTTATCATAAGCGCCTTCAATTTGATAAGATGAAGTAGCTGTACCCCAAATAAAATTTTTTGGGAACTTATTTTTGTTCATTATTTTACCTCCATTTAATTTATACTAAATATATATCACCCTTTTGTTGCACCTCTAGTAAGACCAGAGATAAAACGTTTGGACGCCATAATAAAAACAATTACGATTGGTAATACACCTAATGCAGTACCCATCATGGTAGCCCCCCATGGTGTTTCAAAGTTACCATTTAGCTTTGAGAGAGCTACAGGTATTGTATACATGAATTTGTCCTGTAGTATTAATAATGGTCCCATGAAGTTATTCCATGAAGTCAAAAATGTTAAAATACTTAAGGTAGCAAGTCCGGGCTTACTTAATGGTATCGCGATTTTATAATAAATTTCAAATTCTCCAGCTCCATCTATACGGGCTGCATCAATAATTTCATCAGGTATTTTTTCCATAAACTGTCTCATAAGAAATATACCAAATGCATTAGCAGCTCCAGGTATGATAAGTGGTTTAAAACTATTAACCCATCCAAAAAATCTCATCATAATAAACCAAGGTATAATAGACAATAGTGGAGGTATCATCATACTAGCTAACATTAAGAAAAATATTTTTTCTTTACCTTTAAAGTTATATTTTGCAAATCCATAGCCACCTAAAGAACAGAAAAACAAGACTAATAAAGTAGCAAATGTGGATACAATCACAGAGTTTAAGATATTTTTAAAAAAAGGAAGTTTATCAAGTAAGATATTTAGATTTATCAGAGCAGAGTTTCCAAACCATAAAGGTGGAGGGAAACTAAAAATCTCTGACCTAACTTTGGTTGCTAAAACCATCATATAATAAAAGGGGAAAAATGTGATTACTACCCCTATAATTAATATTAGATAAAGTATTGTTTTATTAAAAATATTTTTGATCTTATTTTTTGTTAAGTTATATTGAAGATTATTTTCTTCTTTTTTATTTTTTAATTTCATCTAAAATGTAGCAAGGAAACTCCATCTAAATCCTTTCTTTAATTTAGGTGGAGAGAATATGCTACGGTTTTCACCTCTCTTTCTGTTATATCCTATTTATTTCTTGATATTTCTAATCATATAATTATTACTATAGATTTGACATACAAGTCAAAAGTATACAATTTAGTTACAAATGAGTGATTAAATTAATTGACAACAATCCTATAATCAAATATAGGTGATTAAATTGTTAGATAAATAATATATTACCATACACCATATAAAGCTATATAAACAAAGTAAAAACTAAACAAAAGCAGTTGAAATACTTACTTAAAAATTAAAATAAGTCCATTAAACAAATCTCAAAATAGTTAAGCAAGGAGATTTACCCCTTATACTAATTGCCATAAACTTACTTAATACGTCTTAAAAAATAACTTTAATTAACCTTCATAAGTAGCTATTAAAACTAATCTCTAAGAGAGCTATCCTTTAAAGCATAAAAATAAACTATAGTTTTTATTGTCTTAACAGTAGGGTTAGTATCTTTTAGTCAATCTACTTTTATCTTTCACTATTTTTTATATTACTTGTCTTTAAGATAAAAAAAGTGTAAAACTTATAAAAGACTGCACTGAATACAGTTTTTATTTAACAAGTTCTTTTTTATTTTAGCTTTGATTTGGTGTGAGAAATTGACTGCTTCCTTTCTATTCTTTCTGGAAAACTTTCCTATTAATTAATGATAACGCTATAATAAGCAGACAAAGTATATATGCCATAGCACTACCTACACCAAACATATTCCAATTAAACCCGGTTCTGTAAAGGTAAAGTGCTGTAGTTAGTCCAGCTCGACCAACACCACCCGTTCCTCCAGTTAAAATATATGGTTGTTGGAATAATTGTAAGTTTCCAATTATTGATAGAGTAACTCCAAAAAATATTACTGGTCTTAACATAGGTAGGGTTATCCTAAAAAATACTTGCTTCATATTTGCTCCATCTACTTTAGCAGCTTCATATAAAATTTCAGGAATATTTTGTAGTCCAGCATAATATATTATCATATTCCAACCTGTAAACTGCCACGTTACCATTAAGGCAATTGAAGGTTTAATCCATGATTCTTCTCCTAACCATCTAATAGGTGGATTTAAGTTTACTAGATCAAATAATGCACCAAAAAATGGTAAGCTATCTAAGTATTTAAATATAGTATTTAATATCCCAAAATGTTCACCATAAAGCATACTAAAGATCATAGCAACTGCTACAGCAGATGTTATGTAAGGTAAAAAATATGATGATCGAAATAAATCTTTAAACTTGATCATTTTAGAGTTTAATATAAAAGCTAAAAATAGTGCAGTAACATGTTGTGGAATAGTAGTTAGGACAAATATTACTATACTATTCCAGATTGATTGCCAAAACCAGGGATCAGTTAGCACAAATATGTAGTTTTCAA
>JAIPEV010000081.1 GCA_021736965.1 Halanaerobiales bacterium
GAAGAAATTCACTATCTAATTAAAAACAAGTTAAAAATTATCCAAAATGATAGTTTTTTTAAATTCGGGACTGACTCTGTTTTACTGGCTAACTATGTTAAAACAAAAAGAGATGATCTAATAATAGATCTGGGCAGTGGTAGTGGGGTCATTCCACTGCTTTTAGCTTATAAAAATAAGTTAAAAAAGGTTTATGGAATAGAAATTCAAAAAGAGTTAGTACAACTTTCAAAAAGATCGATTAAATTAAATAACCTCACAGATAAGATAAAGATTATTGAGGCTGATATCAATAATGTGATCAATATTTTTACTGATAACCAGTTTGATATAGTAGTCAGTAATCCACCTTATCGCCCGATCGATTCAGGTAAGATTTCTGAAAATAAATATAAAGCAGTTGCTAAACATGAACTGAAAATAAGTTTAAAGGATCTAATCAAAAATACGGCTCGACTTTTAAGAGCAGGTGGCCGTTTTTATCTTGTTCATCTAACAAAGAGATTAGCTGAGGTTATCTATACGATGAAAAGTTATAATATTGAGCCTAAAAGACTAAAACTTATTCAATCTAGATCAAATAAAAAGGCGGATCGTTTTCTGTTAATGGGTATTATGGACGGTAATACCGGTTTAGAGATTGATAATAATATTATCGAATTTATTGATGGTAGTGATCAATATACTGATCAAATAAAAAGAATTTATGGAGAAGATTTAAATGAGTAATCAGGCTAAACTATATATATGTGGAACTCCGATTGGTAACTTAGATGATATCACTTTCAGAGCGATTGAAATTTTAAAAAGTGTAGATTTGATTGCAGCTGAAGATACAAGAAGGACTTCTAAGCTTTTAAATCATTTTCAGATAAAAAATAAGGTAACAAGTTATCATGAACATAATGAACAAACAAAATCAGTCAAACTGATAGATACTCTAAAAGAAGGTAAACAGATTGCTTTAGTTTCTGATGCCGGGATGCCGGGGATCTCAGATCCAGGCTTAATCTTGATCAAAAAAGCAATTAAAGCAGGTATCGAAGTAGTTCCAATACCGGGGCCTACTGCCTTGATATCTGGACTTATCGTTTCCGGTCTAGATACTGAAAAGTTTTCTTTTTTAGGTTTTATTCCCCGCAAGGGTAAGCAAAGAGACAGCTTCATAGAGAATCTAATTAACGAAGAAATGACTGTAATTTTTTATGACTCACCTCATAGGACAAAGGATAGTTTTAAAGAGTTAACTGAACTGATTCCGGATAGAAAAGCAGCTTTAATTAGAGAAATTACAAAACTACATGAAGAAAAGATATATGGATCAATTTCTGAGATAAGCAATCTAATTGAAAACAGAGAACTTAAAGGGGAAGTTGTAATTATAATTGAAGGAAAAGAAAAAAAAGAGCCAAAAGAAGATAACTGGGCAAAACTAAGCATCTTAGAACATGTTCAGTTATTTATGGATAATAATTTTACAAAAAAAGAAGCAATTAGTGAGGTTGCTAAAGTAAGAGATATTCAAAAAAAGAAAGTATATAAAGAAGCTATTAAAATAAATGTTAATAGATAAGTATTGAGAGGATGATAGATAATGAATAAAGAAAAAACATTTTATGTTACAACCCCGATTTATTATCCAAGTGATCGGCTACATATAGGACATGCCTATACTACAGTTGCTGCTGATAGTATAACACGTTTTAAGAAGATGAAGGGTTTTGATACTATGTTTTTGACCGGTTCTGATGAACATGGTCAAAAGATTGAAAGAAAGGCAAAACAAGCCGGTCAAGAGCCAGAGGAGTATGTTGATCAGATTGTAAAGACCTTTAAAGAACTTTGGCAAGCTTTGGGTATTGAATATGATTACTTTATTAGAACCACTGAAGACAGACATCAAAAAGTAGTTCAAAAAATATTTAAAAAACTATATGATAATGGTGATATATACAAAGGTCATTATGAGGGCTGGTACTGTACTCCAGATGAAGCCTTTTGGACCGACCGACAGGTTGGTAAAGAAAAATTATGCCCAGACTGTGGTCGACCGGTCGAATGGGTTGAAGAAGAAAGTTACTTCTTTAAGATGGGTAAGTATGCACAACGTCTTTTAGACCATATTGATCAACATCCTGAATTTATCCAGCCTGAATCACGTCGTAATGAGATGATCAACTTTATCAAACAGGGCTTAGATGATCTAAGTGTATCTAGAACTACCTTTGATTGGGGAGTACCGGTACCAATTGATAATGATCATGTCATCTATGTCTGGATCGATGCTTTAAGTAACTATATAACAGCGATTGGTTATTTAACAGATCAGGATAACTTTAAGCACTACTGGCCTGCAGATATTCACCTTGTAGGTAAAGATATCTTAAGGTTTCATTCAATTATTTGGCCGATTATCTTAATGGCTTTAGATTTACCTTTACCAAAACAGGTTTTTGGACATGGTTGGTTGCTAAGTGAAACCGGTAAGATGTCTAAATCAAGGGGCAATGTAGTTGATCCGATACAATTAATTGAAGATTTTGGTATAGATCCAATCAGATACTATCTATTAAGAGAAGTTCTTTTTGGCACAGATGGCACCTATTCTACAGAGGCTTTAATTCAAAGGATAAATTCAGATCTAGCTAATGATTTAGGGAATCTTTTAAATAGGACGGTTAGTATGGTTGAACAGTACTTTGCTAAAGTAGTACCAGAACCTGATCAGCTTAAAGAAGTAGATCAGGACTTAATTAATACCGGTCTAAAAACAGCTAAAGAAGTTGAATCTTATCTATCAAATCTTAAGTTTACACATGCTCTGGAAAGTCTCTGGAACTTTGTGAGAAGATCAAACAAGTATATCGATCAAACTGAACCCTGGATTTTAGGCAGAGATAAAGATAATAATAAAGATAAAGAAAAAAGATTAAAAACAGTTTTATATAACCTATTAGAAGCACTTCGGATGATTGCAGTTATGCTTAAACCATTTATGGTTAAAGCCCCTAGTGAAATTGGGAAACAGATAGGTGATCAAAGTATAGTTGAAAATGCAGATTGGGAAGATTTGAGTTGGGGCAAGCTTAGTTCGAAGATTAAGGTTCAAAAGTCTGAACCAATCTTTCCCAGAATAGACATTAGAGAATATTTTAACAAAAAACAAAAAAAGGAGCAGGAAAAAACTATGACTAACGAGAACAATAATAATAGTAAGGATAATTTGATTGACTTTGAAACATTTCAAAAACTAGATTTAAGAGTTGCTGAGATAATTGAAGCTGAAAGAATTGAAGATAGTAATAAACTTATTAAATTACAAGTAAAGGTTGCTGACGATAATAGACAGTTGGTTGCTGGAATAGCTAAAGACTACCAGGCTGAAGAACTAGTAGGCAAAAAAATAGTAATTGTCTATAATTTAAAACCTGCAGAGATCTTTGGAGTTAAGTCAAATGGTATGATCTTAGCAGCTTCAAATGATGAGACTTTAACACTAATTACTCCAGAAAATCCGATTAGTAGTGGAAGTAAGGTTAAATAATAATATTTTACAGGGGGTAAAAGCATGAAGAATAGAGATTCAATACCAGCAGCTACGATTGAAAGGCTTCCTCTATATTACCGCTGTCTGGATAAACTTTCTACTTTTGAAGAGGCAGAAGTGGTTTCTTCTAAAGATCTTGGTGGAAAGTTAGGTATACCATCAACCCAGGTTAGAAAAGACCTATCTTATTATGGAGAGTTCGGTAGACGGGGTGTTGGATACAATGTAGTTGAGTTAAGAAAGTCGATTGGTAAGATTTTAGGTGTAAACAAACTTTGGCCTGCAATTTTAATAGGAGCAGGTAATTTAGGTAGAGCATTGGTAAACTACCAAGGATTTAGTAAGATGGGTTTAGAGATTGTCAATATCTTTGATAATGACTTAAACAAAATAGGTAATAGAGTAGACTCAATAGAGGTAAAGAGCATTAATGACTTGGATGAGGTTATTAATAAAAAGGATATAAACCTTGCTATAGTTACCGTGCCAGCAAATGCAGCCCAGGAAGTTGTTGATGACTTAGTTAAATATGGAATACAAGCTATTTGGAACTTTTCTCCTACAAGACTTTATGTTCCTGATGATATCTTTGTTAGGAATGAGGATCTTGCAGTGGGAATAGTAAGTTTGATTTATCATTTAAGTTGGCAGATGCAAAACGAAGAATAGTAGCTTGATTAAATATTTAAATAATAATTTTTTGGGTAGGGCTTGTTTATAGATTAAGGTTTTTTATAAATAGTCTCTACCTTTTTATATTTGAAATAAATTGAGGTGGTATTTTTGGATATTTTAGTATCTATACTTGCAAGTGGGAGCTCAGGGAATTCAACATTTATTAGTGATGGAAAAAATAGTTTTTTAATAGATGCAGGTTTAAGTGGTAAAAAAATTGTAAACAGGTTGAAAAAAAATGATATAGATCCAGATAGTATTGATGCTATCTTTATTACACATGAACATAAAGATCATATCAAAGGGGTTGGAATCTTATCACGTAGGTTTGGTATTCCAATCTATGCCAACCAGAAGACCTGGGCATGCTGTGAAAGAGATCTTGGCACTATTAAAAGTAATAATATAAAGCTATTTGATGGACAGTTTAGTTTTGGTAATTTCGGGATAAAACCAGTAACGATTTCTCATGATTCAGTTGATCCAGTTGCATATGTAGTCAAACTAAAAAAGAAAAAGCTGATAGTGGCTACCGATCTGGGTTATATTAATCAAGAGCTAAAAAAAGAACTCTATAACTTCGATTTCTTGTTATTAGAATCAAATCATGATATAGATATGCTGATGTCGGGTAGTTATCCTCCATTTTTAAAAAGAAGGATCAGAGGTAAAAAAGGTCATCTATCGAATGATGCAGCAGCAGAGATTTTGCCTGAACTGATCAATGGAAGGTGCCCACAGGTTTTATTAGGACATCTAAGTCAGGAAAATAATAATCCAAAGGTTGCTTTAATAACTGTCAGTAATATCTTAAAACAAAGAGGATTTGTGATTGGAGAGGATTTAAACTTAGATTTAACATTTCAAAGTAAACCTACTAAAGTATTTAATATTAAATAACTTAATTTAGAGGTGATAATAAATAATGGATCTTACAATTATAGCTGTTGGGAAAATAAAAGAAGCTTACTTATCAGAAGGATTAAAAGACTATATTGATCGGTTAAAGCATTACTGTAAGCTTGATATAGTTGAAATAGAGTCTGAGAAGACAAAACATAAGATTAATGATGCTCAGATAGAAAAAATCAAATATGAAGAAGGTAAAAGAATTATCGATAAGATTGAAGAAGGTAAAAACTATATAATTAGTTTGGATCGAGAAGGCAAACCGGTAAGCTCAAAAGGCCTTGCTAAGTCTATAAAAAATCTACAGGTTAGAGGAGAAAGTAAGATAACATTTTTAATTGGTGGTTCACATGGTTTGAGTGAAGAAGTTTTAGGTAAATCTGATTATAAGATGTCTTTATCTTATCTGACCTTTACCCATCAGATGAGTAGATTGATAATTTTAGAACAGATTTATCGGGCTTTTAAGATACTTAATAATGAACCATACCATAAGTAATGTATATTAACTTATATAAAAATAGATAAATATAAGATTAAAATGAACTTTTTTAATTATATCATTATTTATTATTTTTGCAAAAAAGGAGGTGTAATAACACTTAAATTATCATCTGCATTTGTAATATTAGCAATGAGCAATGAAGCTTTATTAACAAGTGGACTTAATAATGTTTTTTTATTACCTTCTAATTCCTTTTTCAGATTGAACTTATTTAGTTCTTTTTTTTCTTCTTTATCTATTTTATAAAAAACTCTTAACTTTACTAATATATTGAAGAACATTTCGGGCTTATAGTATACTTTTCTAGTTAGAGTTATTCCTACAATATCTTCATTAAAATCCTTAATTTCATAATTATCTTGAACTACAAATTTAAAATCTTCCGGTGAATCTTCTCTAAAGGGAATTATCTCATAATTAACTTTTAATAAGTCAATTTCAAATTCTCTATTTTGCTTAATTAGTCCCATTTTTATATCTCCTTTTCAAATATTTATTAGTTGATAGTAATTTTCTTTTTTCTTGCAGACTGAATTGATCTTATATTACTTTCTTTTTGATCTTTTTATAAACCTTCTAACCAATCTTTTTCAGCCTCTTGATTGTTGTAATTTTTAATAAGTTGTTTTTTAATTTCTAATTTGTACTTTTTAAGTTCTCTTTCTTTTTCTTTTTTAAAATATTCTTGTGTTAATAAAAATGTCACATATTCATTTAAGTTAAGATCATTATTATTAGCACTGACCTTTAATTTATTATAAAAGTTTTTTGATAGATTGAGTACTAATTTATTTTTGGTATCCAATAATTTATTAACCCGTTTCTTTAACTGTTCTTTTTGATCTACAGTTAATTTTGTTTTGCCATTATTAAGCAGTTCTTTAACATTTCTGGGGTTTCGGATCAATAAAAGTTGATTATTATGGGCAGAGTCGGGAACAGCTCCATTTTCATATCGATGATATGTTATTTCACCCCAGCCTAGTAATTGGCTCATCTCTTTTTGGTTTAAGTGGTATTTGGCCCTGATTTCTTTAATTTCTTCAGGTGATAATAACTTATGTCTTTTTCTATAAATGTCAAAGATTTTACGTTGATTAATCTTATCTAATTTTTGATGAAAAAGTTCAGTCCTACATTCTTTACAGAATGCTACCTTAGCTTTTATTTCTATATTTTCATTTTTTATATTATATGATTCTTTTTTACTTTTTACTTTATATTCTACAAGATCATCACATTTTTCACAATAAAT
Organism: Halanaerobiales bacterium; assembly: GCA_021736965.1. GTDB lineage: Bacteria > Bacillota > Halanaerobiia > Halanaerobiales > M55B127 > M55B127. The sequence goes on from JAIPEV010000081.1 coordinate 6,892, forward strand.
AGTATCTGACATTTTTTAACCCTCCTTTGTTTTCAAAAATATAATAGACTTTTTAAACATAAAAGATTGATCATATAATATACAGTTATTAAAGATAATTTTGCTATATGGGCATAACTCTTTACTTATAAGGAAACTCAATAGGGTACTTAGCAGGATGAAAAGATAGACAAACTACTTGTTTTTTTCCTATGTTACTGATTCTAATTTTTATATAAAACAGCTTGTTATCTATTTTTCTCCCAAAAAACCACCAGTTATGATTATATTTATCATTATTATCTGGTTTTGGCCCTTTACTGTAATTTTGTACCTTTAGATACTCTATAAAATATTTTACGGTGTCAATAGGGATATTATATTTTACTAAGGCCTTCATATTTTTTTCTCTGTTTTGTAAATGAAAGCCATTTTTTCTTTTTATTATTTGATTAACCTGAGATAAGAAAGTATTAATCTCATCTCTTGTAGATATTACCATATTATCCTACTTTCAAGCTTTAACTAATAGTGT
>JAIPEV010000082.1 GCA_021736965.1 Halanaerobiales bacterium
AGTTAAAAAAACTTGCTATTACAGTTAAAGAAACTTCACTTTGTGGTCTAGGAAAGACAGCACCTAATCCAGTATTAACTACATTAAGATATTTTAAAGATGAATATATATCACATATTGAAGATAAAAAATGTCCATCTCTACAGTGTAGTAATCTAGTAGATATCTACCTTAATCAGGAGATCTGTTTAGAATGTGGCCAGTGTATTAAAAACTGTCCAGTTGATGCAATATCAGATGACTTTGTTGTTGATAACAGGATATGTACAAGGTGCAATACCTGTATTCAGGTATGCCCGGTTGATGCAATAAGTCGTGTTAAAAGAGGTGAAATTAATGGATAAAGTAAATATAAAAATAGATGGAAAAGAAGTTGAAGCAAAACAAGGTAAAACGATCTTAGAAGTAGCAAAAGAGAACAAAATATCTATTCCTACTCTCTGTTATCATGAACAAATATCAAAAACTACATCCTGTCAACTTTGTCTGGTAAAGGATAAAAATACGGGAAACTATGTACCAAGTTGTTCACTTCAAATAACTGAAGGGATGGATATTGAAGCAACTAGTGATGATATATTTGAGATGAGAAAGACAGCTTTAAATCTGCTTTTATCTGAGCATTCTGGTGACTGTGAAGCACCCTGTACAATGGCCTGTCCTGCTGGTATTCAAATTGAAGAGTACTTAAGAGCAGCCCGAAAAGGAGATTTTAAAGAAACATTAAAGATAATTAAAAAAAGGTTACCGTTACCGCTCTCAATTGGGAGAGTATGTCCTAGATTCTGTGAACAGGACTGTAGACGTAATATAATCGATGATCAGGCAGTTAATATTAATGATATCAAAAGGTTTGCTGCTGATCTACATTACGAAGATTACTTAGAAGAACTACCAGAACTTACTGATAGTAAGGTTGCAATTGTTGGAGCTGGTCCTGCCGGTTATGCAATAGCATACTACTTAAGATTAAAAGGAATCAAGTCAGACCTTTATGATATGATGCCTAAACCAGGTGGAATGCTTCGTTATGGAATTCCTGAGTATAGATTACCAAAAGATATTTTAGATACAGAGTTAGCTCATTTTGAAAAGATGAGTGGTATTAAGATTTACTGTAATAAAAAGTTAGGTCAAGATCTTAAACTTGATAAGCTAAAAGAAGACTATGATGCTGTAGCTATTACTATTGGTAGTTGGTCTTCCAGTTCGATGCGAACTAAAGGTGAAGAGCTAGCTATTGGTGGTATAAACTATCTTGAAGAGATCGCTTTAGATGACTGGTCTGGTGATGACCCCGGTGAAACTTTAATTATTGGTGGTGGAAACACTGCTATGGACTGTGCCCGAACTTCAGTTCGTCTAACAGATAAACCGGTTAGAGTTCTCTATCGTAGAACTGATAAACAGATGCCTGCAGATCAAATAGAGTTACAAGAGGCCAAAGAAGAAGATGTTAAGTTTAAGTTTTTAACCCAACCAGTTGCCTTAAGAGAAGAAGGTGACAAAAAAATATTAACCTGTGTTAAAATGAAGTTAGGTGAAAAAGATGCTTCTGGTCGTAGAAAACCGATTCCAATAGAGGGTAGTGAATTTGAAGTAAAAGCAGATACTGTAATTGCTGCAATCGGGCAAAGTACTGATCTTCCTGAAGGGATACCAAGTAATAAATGGGGAGATGTTGAAGTTAATCAAGATAATTATCATGTGACCGATAATGTATTTTCTGCTGGAGACTGTGTAACAGGACCTGCGACAGTAGTTGAAGCAATTGCTGCAGGTCGACAAACAGCTTTAAGTATGGGAGCTTTTCTTGCTGGAAAAGAGTTTAAAAGAGACTATAAGATAAATGTATCGAGGGGACACTGGCAGTCCTTAACTAAAGAAGAAATAGTATTAATTAAAGATCCTGTAAAAAGAAGTAGAGCAGAACTTGAATATATAGATGATAAAAAAAGAGTTAGTACTTTTAAAGAGACCAATAAGACACTAACAGAAAAAGAGGTCAAAAAGGAAGCAGAAAGATGTATAGAATGTAGTTGTTCATATAAAGAAGACTGTCAGCTAAAAGATTATTCTGAAGAGTATAAAGCTGATCCAGAAGCAATGGTTGGAGAAAAAGTGATCTTCGATTATGATATGAGACATCCTGAAATTATAAGAGACCCAGGAAAATGTATTAAATGTGAAGCATGTATAAAGGTGTGTAAAGAAGTTGTAAATAAATATTTACTGGAATTTAAAGAGCGAGGTTACTATACAAGAGTAGGTACAGAGTTTGAAAAGCCACTTCCAGTTGACTGTACAGACTGTGGTGAATGTATAGATATCTGTCCTGTAGGAGCCCTTGATTGGAAAAGTAAAAAGAGATAAAAATAATCTGATAAAATGAGAGCTAGGGATTTATCCTTAGCTCTCTTTCAAAAGGTGGTATCAATTTATGTTAAAAATAGATAAGGTAATTAAGTTTGAAAAAAATAAAATAGACAATCTAATAGTAGAGATAGTTAATAAGTTTAGAAAAAAAACTGACTCTTCATATAATACCATCATAGATGCAATGGAATATTCATTAAAGGCTGGTGGCAAAAGAATCAGACCTATTTTAACTGTAAAGGTTGCTGAGATGTTAAAAGGAGATATAAAAGCCGCCTATCAAGCTGGAACTGCAATTGAGTTTATTCATACCTATTCTTTGATTCATGATGACCTACCAACTATTGATGATGATGATTATAGGAGAGGCCAGTTGAGTAATCATAAGGTTTTTGGTGAAGGTATTGCCTTACTGGCTGGAGATGCTTTATTAACTATGGCTTTTGAACTTTTAACCAAGATTAATATTGAAGCTGAAAAGAAGTTAAAAATCATTGAACTAATCTCAGATAAGGCAGGTTATAGGGGGATGATTGGAGGTCAGGTTCTTGATATTAAGTTTGAAAATGATAGTATTAATCTAAATAAATTAACTAAAGTACATTCTCTAAAAACAGGAGCTTTATTTAAAGCTTCAATTCTTAGCGGGGCTTACTGTAGTGACTTTACAGAACAGGAATATAAATCTCTCAATAAATATGGCGAAAATCTTGGGTTGTTATTTCAAATTACCGATGATATCTTAGATCAAACTGGAACCATAGAAAAATTAGGTAAAAGTACGGGTAGTGATCAGAGATTAAACAAGAGCACTTATCCTAATTTATTAGGCTTAGATGGAGCAAAAAAGAAGGCAGAAAAAACTTTAAATAAGGCGAAAAAATCAGTTCAAGACTTTTCAAACAGTTCATTTTTATTAAATCTTGTAGACTATATATATAATAGGGATCATTAATTGCAGCTAAAACTTTCTTATGTTATAATTATTATGCTTTTGAATAATATTGAATAGATAAAGAAATGACTATTCTTTATCATGTAATACTGGTGGGGGGAAATATAAATGAGTAAATTGCTTGATCAGATTGATAGTCCAAAACAACTAAAAAAACTTTCAAATAAAGAACTTAATATATTATCTAAAGAGATCAGAGATTTTTTATTGGATACTATCTCTGAAACCGGGGGACATCTTGCTTCAAATTTAGGTGTAGTAGAACTAACAATTGCTTTACATTACCATCTAAATAGCCCTCAAGATAAGATAGTTTGGGATGTTGGACATCAAAGTTATACACATAAAATACTAACTGGAAGAAAGGATAGAATGTCTACAATTCGACAAAAAGATGGACTCAGTGGTTACTTAAAAAAAAGTGAAAGCGAACATGATATAATTGAAGCTGGTCATACAAGTACATCAATATCATCTGCTTTAGGACTTGCTTTGGCAAGAAAAAAATTTAATAGAGACCAAAAGATTTACTCTGTGATTGGAGATGGGGCTTTAACGGCTGGAATGGCCTTTGAAGCTTTAAATAATGTGGGACATCTCAAAGAGAAGATGAATGTAATATTAAATGATAATAATATGTCGATATCTCCTAATGTGGGAGCAATTTCTAACTATCTAACAAAGGTTAGAACCGATCCGGTAATAAGTAAATTAAAGGATGATATCGAGTTTATTATCGAAAAAATTCCCAAAATAGGGGGCGGAGTTGCCAAAGCGGTTGAGAGAGTAAAAAAAGGTTTGAAGTATGTATTTATTACAGGAATACTCTTCGAAGAGTTAGGTTTTACCTATCTTGGCCCAATTGATGGGCATAATATTGAACAGTTACTTCAAAACTTCAAAAAAGCAGATAAGATTGATGGACCTGTATTAATTCATATTCATACAACAAAAGGAAAAGGATATAATCTGGCTGAAGAAAAGCCAAGCAAGTATCATGGTGTTTCTCCTTTCGATATAACAAATGGTGAGAGTAAAAGTCATCGTAAGTATAAAACTTACAGTCAGGTCTTTGGCCATACTGCCTGTAAAATAAGGAAAAAGCTAGGCAATCAAGTTGTTGCAATAACAGCAGCTATGGCTTCTGGAACAGGTTTGGATATCTTTCAAGAAGAATACCCAGAAGATTTTTATGATGTTGGAATTGCTGAACAACATGCAATTACTTTATCAGCTGGCATGGCCCGTGGTGGTTTAAAACCACTTGTTTCAATATATTCTACATTTATGCAAAGGGCTTATGATCAAATAATTGAAGATGTTGCCTTACAGAATCTACCGATTTCATTATTTTTAGATAGAGCCGGTTTAGTAGGTGATGATGGTGAAACCCATCATGGAGCTTTTGATTTAAGTTATCTTCGTTTAATTCCAAATATGGTAATAATGGCTCCAAGGGATGAAAATATGTTACAGCATATGGTCTGGACCTCTGTTTTACATCAAGGCCCTTCAGCGGTTAGATATCCAAGAGGAGAAGGTATCGGGGTCAGTCTGGATGATGAAATGAAAGAGATCGAACTAGGGACTGCCGAAATTTTAACTGATCCAGGAGATATCTTAATTTTGTCGGTGGGTTCAATGGTAAATCCATCCCTAGAAGCAGCAAAAATGCTAAAAAATATGGGAATTAAAGCAGAAGTAATAGATGCTAGGTTTGTAAAACCACTTGATCAGAAGTTATTATTAGAGAAGTTTGCAAAGTATGAAAAGGTAGTAACGGTTGAAGAAAACACTCTAAATGGTGGTTTTGGTAGTGGAGTAATTGAATTTATAAAAGATAAAAATATTAAGGGAATATCAATCAAAAGACTTGGCTTACCCGATGAGTTTGTAACACACGGTACTATGAGTGAGCTTAGGGCAATCTATAACTTAGATTCAGAAGGAATTACAAAGATTACTGAGGCTTTCTTTAAGGGAAACCTGGAGGGAGAACTGTGGCCACCAAAGAACGCATAGATATAATTTTAACTAAAAAAGGTTTTTATAATTCGAGAAACAAGGCCAAGCGAGCAATAATGGCTGGAGAAGTTTATGTTAACGATCAAATAATAGATAAACCTGGTACCAAGGTTAAAATAAATTCTAATATAGAGATCAAAGCTAACTCACTACCATATGTTAGTAGAGGTGGTCTAAAGTTAGCAAAAGCGATTGAAGTATTTAAGATAGACCCTAAAGGTAAAGAGGTCTTTGATATAGGAGCCTCTACAGGAGGATTTACAGACTGCCTCTTACAAAATGGAGCAAAAAAGGTTTATGCTATCGATGTTGGTTATGGTCAGTTAGCCTGGAAACTAAGACAGGATGACAGGGTTGAGGTTATAGAAAGAACCAACTTTAGACATCTTGAGTTTGAAGATTTACCTATTTTAGTACCTTTAATTGTTACTGATGTTTCTTTTATCTCACTACGTCTGATAGTTCCCAAAACATTAAAATTTTTAACTGATGATGGTCAGATAGTTGCACTTATTAAACCCCAGTTTGAAGCCGGTCGAGATCGAGTAGGCAAAAAGGGAATTATTAATAATAAGGATGTTCATCTAGAGGTAATAACTAAACTCAGTCAATTTTTTGACCAGCTCAATTTAAGGCTAAAAGGACTTGACTATTCACCAATAAAAGGGGCAACAAGTAAAAACATTGAATTCTTAATATATATGCAAAAAGATAATAACTTTAATAATGATTTATTTAAATGGGGAAAGCTGATAAAAGAAGTAGTAAATAAAGCCCACCAAGATCTTTAAAAAGAGGAGTTGAGTAAGATTAAAACTATTGGTCTTGTTTTGAATACAGATAAAGATAACTCTTTAAAAGTATCTAAAGAAATGATTAGATTGATTAAAGCAAAAGATTTAGACTATCTTCTCGAAAAAAAAGGTGCAGAAAAATTAGGTTTAAACAGTAAAAAGGCAAACTTTGATCAACTGCGTCTTAATTCAGATTTAATTATTGTTTTTGGAGGAGATGGAACTTTTTTACATACCTCTTTAAACTTTATTGGAACCGGAATTCCTCTAATGGGTATAAATTTAGGTAGAATAGGTTTTTTAACAGAGATAGAAACAAATGAGTTAGATGAAGCCTTAGATAATATTATTGAGGGTAATTACTATATTGAAAATAGGAATACACTGGAAGTATTTATTAAAAGAGATGATCAAATAATAGACAAAAAGTATGCTGTTAACGATACTGTAATTAATAGGTCAGCTGATGGAGAGATGTTAAAAGTTAATATGCAGATTAACAATGAATATGTTAATTCATACCGGGGTGATGGAATTATAATTTCGACTCCAACCGGGTCAACTGCTTACTCTTTTTCAGCTGGAGGTCCAATCATTAATCCACAAGTAAAAGCAATCTTGATAACTCCAATCTGCCCACATGCAGTCCATGTTAAACCAATGGTGATTTCTGACAGTGAATTTATTGAAATAAGTGTTGAAGGAGAATTAGATAAAATATTTCTTACAACAGATGGAAGGAATTCTTTTAAGTTAAAAGAAGATGATAGAGTACAGGTTAAGTCTTCTGATCAGGAAATATCATTAATTAAGTTCCCTGATCGAACATTTTATACAATCTTAAGAAATAAGATGAGAGTTGGGCTGGTGTAATAAGTAACTGGTTTAAAAAATAGGTATCACCTTATAGCCAATAATTAAATTATTTTAATATATATTTTTAATAGGTTTTTAGATTTCTTTACAGTTTTTTAAAGTTTTTTTAGTTTTATAATAATTATTGATATTATTAAATAAAAACTTTATATAATCTTTATTTATACCATATGAGGGGGAAAAGTTGTGAAAAATAAAAGACAACTTAAGATTTTAAATTTAATTAAAAACGAAATAATCAGTACACAAGAAGAACTGGTTGAAAGATTAAAAGAGGAGGGAATAAAAGTAACTCAAGCAACAATTTCAAGAGATATTAAAAAGCTGGGATTAATTAAGATTCCTGACGAA
>JAIPEV010000083.1 GCA_021736965.1 Halanaerobiales bacterium
TTCCGTTTTATAACCTCCTCTTTACAGTCTGGACAGTAAGTATTTTGTCCCTTTTTAGTATTTATATTACCAAGATAAACATAGTTTAAATATTCTTTAGCTTTTTGGTAAGCATCAAGCATAGTTTCTTCTTTTGTAGGAGGTTGGTTCATCTTATAGTTCGGAAAGTATCTAGATAGATGTAAAGGTATATCTGGACTTAGTTTAGAAATCCATTTAAATAACCTTTCCAACTGTTTGATACTATCATTATGATCAGTGACTATTAATGTTGTAATCTCTACATGAGCTTTTTTATAGATAAGTTTGATATTATCTAAAACAGGTTGAACTGTTCCCCCACATAATTTTTTATAAAAGTTTTCTTCAATCGATTTTAAATCTATATTGACTGCATCGATATACTCAATAAGTTTCTCTAAGGGTTCTTTGTTTATATAACCATTAGTGACCAGGACATTGTTTAAATTAGATTCATATGCCTTTTGAGACGTTTCATAGACATATTCATACCAAACCATTGGTTCAGAATACGTATAGGCTATACCTTTACTATCTCGCTTAATAGCACTATCTATAATCTGATCTGTACTATAATATTTTAAATTCGGTTTCTTTTGACTTATTTTATAGTTCTGACAAAATAGACAACTAAAATTACAACCAAAAGTTCCTATCGACAAAATTTTTTGACCTGGATAGTAATGATATAATGGTTTTTTTTCAATTGGATCAACTCCTATTGAACTTATCATCCCATAATTCTCTGTAAAAAGTGTTCCTTTTTTATTGACCCTTGCTTTACATATTCCACTTTTACCTTCTTTTATAACACAGTTATGTGGACAGAGATTGCATTTTACTTTATTATCATCAATTTTATGATAAAAAGCAGCTTCCTTAAGATCACTATTCATAACGTTCAACCTTAAATCTCATTATTTCATACTCTTCATCTGGATAAATTCCAGCTTTTCTAAGCGCTATATCTAACTGTTGATCAACTGTATCTATTCCCTCTAAGTTGGGAAGTAACAGTCCAACTTTAAAACCTCTTTTAACTATAACACCATATTTTTTTGGATTTAATTTTGAAATATCTTCAACTTTTTCTTTAGGTCCCAAAACATCTACTGAAAGATTGAGATCATCTAATTCATCTTCTTTAATAGAATTGAATCTTGGATCTTTAGTTGAAGCACTAATAGCATTTTCTACTATTTCATGACCAATATCTTTAGCTTTTGGTTCAATAGTTCCAATACATCCTCTTAGCTGATTATTCTTTTTTATTGAAACAAAAACCCCAGCTTTTTTATCAAAACCTTCTTTATCAGTGGGTGGATCAATCTTATTTTTGTTTTTAATATACTCTCTAATTGTTTTTTTAGCAAGCTCAACATATCCATAATTATCACTCATTAATCAATTACCCCCTAAGATTTTAAAACTGGCTACAGCATACCCAACCCCAAAAGGACCTTGATAAGACTTTAAATCTGTTTCAACCTCATATTCGGATAAAATACCAGTTAACATTACTATCGGACGTTGTCCACACTCACCTGCTCTGTGGATCAAACCTGGATCGATCTCTTTAATTTTATCCAGCTCATTATTTTTAATATGTTTAACTAATTTTTGATCATAATCCTTTGCATTCTGATCATAACCAGCTGGTGCTCCCGGTATAAGTCGATGAGAAAGATCACCACTGGCAAGTACAACAACATCAAGATCAATTTCTTTAATCGTTTTGTCAATTACCTTTCCAAAGTCATATAGCTCACTGTAATTCCAAAAGGCCATATTTATAGGTACTATCGGAATATCTTTTAAGCCAGCCTCTAAAATATAGTATAAAGGTACTAAAACACCATGGTCTAAATGAGTACTGTTTTTGTCCTTTAGACTAATTGTATGAAGACCTTCTTTAACAGCATTCTTTTTCAACAAGTGGATAAAATCAGTATTTATAGGCATTTTAATCTCAATATTTCTATAACCAAACTCTGCAAAATCACCCTTTACATATTCTTGATCTATAATTGAGATTGACTCTCTTAGTACAGTTCCATGAGGACTAATCGTAATCAGTAGTTCAGGATCACTTTCTACAATTTCCTTACCAAGCTCGTTTAAACTGTTTACAGTGTCTTTTACAGTATCAATATTATCCCCTCCTATATCAGGTATTGCCAAGGGTGGATGAGGAGAAAAACCCGCCATTAAAAGACTCACTGTAAATCCCTCCTATTAATTTTTTATTTATATATAAATTTCAATAAATTGGATAATAATCCTCTTTTATATTAGATTATTAATATCCTTATTCAATGTAATTATACTCCTTTTGATAGCTTTTTTACAGTATAAACAGATATATTTTTTTAATCTTTACTGTATATTTTAAAACTGTAGTACCTTTATTATAATATTTTCTTAACTAAATTATCTTTTCTAAAAAAATTTTTATACATTTAAGTACTAAAAAAAGAGAGGATTATCCTCTCTTTTAAAAGACTCATATATATTGTATCTCCTGTTATCTTTTTGAGAACTGTGGAGATTTACGGGCTTTTTTGTGTCCGTACTTCCTTCTTTCTTTCATTCTTGAATCTCTGGTTAAATAACCAGCTTCTTTTAATGCTTTTCTATAATCACCATCTACCTCTAAAAGTGCTCGTGCAATACCTAATCTAACTGCACCGGCTTGTCCTGATAAACCACCACCATTTACATTTACTATAACATCTAAATTATCAGTTGTATTTGTTATTTCTAAAGGTGATATTAAATCCTGTATCAAAGATTTACGATTAAAGTACTCTTTAACCTCTGTTTCATTAACTAATATATTTCCATTACCGGGAACCAATCTAACTCTCGCAACAGCGGTTTTTCTTCTACCTGTTCCCCAGTATTGAACTTCTGCAGCCATCAATATTCCTCCTTCCTTAATATAATATTAAACCTCAAGTTCTTCCGGTTGTTGAGCTTGATGAGGATGTTTAGATCCTGCATATATTTTTAGCTTTTTCATCATCTTTTTACCCAACTTATTATTTGGTATCATACCATCTACGGCATGTCTTATAATTTCTTCAGGTTTTTTCTTTTTTAGTTCTCCATAGGTCATTTCTTTTAGACCACCTGGATACTGACTATGCTTATAATACATCTTCTCATCCCATTTTTTCCCAGAAAGTGCAACCTTTTCAGCGTTAACTACAATAACAAAATCTCCAGTATCAACATGTGGAGTATATTCAGGTTTATGTTTCCCTCTTAATACAGTAGCTATTTTGGAGGATAGTCTACCTAAAGTCTTATCTTTAGCATCAACTATATACCATTTCTTTTCTACTTCATTAGGTTTTGCCATATATGTTGTCATTTTATCCCTCCTTATCGTATACATAATTAATCTATAAAATAAATTTCAAAAAAATGTCCAAATTAATTCTATTATAATTTATAACCCTTGTCAAGAAACTAATAGTAAACATCCATTAATGTCAAACCTTTGGCTGAAGCTGTAAAACCTGCTTTTCTTCTGTCCCTAGCTTTAATTATATTTTCTAAGTCTTTCAGCTTTAATTTTCCTAAACCTATCTCAATTAATGTTCCCATAATAATCCTTACCATCTTATATAAAAAACCATCACCTTCAATGAAAAAATGATATTCATTATCTACTTTTTTAATATCAAATCTTTTAATAGTCCTTACCGTGTTATCTGTATCACTACCACTATTTTGAAAGGAAGCAAAATCGTGGGTTCCAATAAGTAACGGGGCTGTCTTAATAATTTTAGCAAAATTTAACTTTTCTCTAATATTATATACATAATTGCGCGTAAAAACTGATGGAATTTTAAGATTACTCAATCTATATCGATACAATTTACCCTTCGCATCATAACGGGCATGAAACTCAGGTGATACTATCTTAGCATCTTTACACATAATATCTTTTGGTAAAAGACTATTTAAAGCATATGGCATTCTTTTTGGTGGAACATCTACATCTAGTTCAAAGTTTACAATCTGTTTTTTCGCATGTACTCCTGCATCAGTTCTACCAGCTGAAACTGCTAACACAAAACTTTTATTAATTGTACTTAACTTATCTTCAACAACCTGTTGGATAGTATTATCTGTGTTATTCTGGCGTTGCCAACCATCATAATTTGTCCCTTCATATTCTAAAATTATTTTATAATATTTCATCTTGTAACTCCTAAAAGAAACTTACTAAAACTGCAAGACCTATAGAAAGTAATAAGGCTATTATATCTCTGGTTGCAAGCTTCATAATATGCAGCCTGGTCCGTTGTTTACCACCTTGATAACACCTGGATTCCATTGCTAATGCTAATTCATCTGCTCTCCTAAAAGCACTGATAAAAAGTGGTACTAGTAGTGGGATTAAATTTTTTGCTCTTTGAATTATGTTTCCACTTTCAAAGTCAGCTCCTCGTGCTTTTTGAGCTTTCATTATCTTTTCTGCTTCTTCCATTAATGTTGGAATAAATCTTAAAGCAATAGTCATCATCATTGATATTTCACTAGCAGGTACACCTATTTTTTTAAAGGGTTTTAAGATGTATTCTATACCATCTGTTAGTTGTAAAGGTGAAGTAGTTAAGGTTAATATAGAAGTAAACATTATTAATAATAATATTCTACTGGCCATAAATGTTCCTGTAAACAACCCTTCACTTTCTATCCTTAAAAACTTCCATTGAAAAAGAACTTCTCCCCCTCTAGTCATAAAGATATGCAAAATAAGAGTTAATAAAACTAAAAATAAGATAGGTTTTAATCCTCTTAGAACCTTTTTAATTGGAAGTTGTGATAGTTTAATCACAATTAAATTAAATCCTAAAAATATTGCAAATCCCCAGAAATTACCTATTAAGAAAAGACTTGTTATTAATATTATCGTAATTATAATTTTAATTCGAGGGTCTAAGATATGTACAATAGAATTACTATGTACATATTGTCCAATTGTAATATCACTTAGCATTTTCTTTACTCCCTATTACTTTTATTATTTCATCTACTGCCTCTTTTACAGAAAATATATCAGTTCTGATATTACAACCTCTCTCTTTTAACATAAATAGTATCTCTGTTATTTCTGGAAGTTCTAAAGATAAACTTTCTAACTTTCCTTTATGTTTGAACACCTCTTTAGGTAAACCATTTAATACAATTTTACCCTGATCCATTACTATAACCCTTGTAGAAAGTTGTGTGATTTCTTCCATACGGTGGGAAATTAAAATAATAGTGATATTATATGATTTATGCAGTCTTCTTAAAAGTGATCTTAAACTTTCCCGACCCTGAGGATCAAGTCCTGCTGATGGTTCATCTAATATTAAAACTCTGGGTCTCATAGCTAGTACACCAGCAATAGCAACTCTACGTTGTTGACCACCAGATAAATTAAAAGGTGATCTATCTTTAAACCTATCAAAGTCAAGTCCTACCAATTCTAAGGCATGTTTTACTCTCTCATCAATCTCATCTTCACTAAGTTTAAGATTTCTAGGTCCAAAAGCTATGTCACCATAAACAGTTTCTTCAAAAAGTTGATGTTCAGGATATTGAAAAACTAATCCTACGGTCTGTCTTACATGTTTTAAATCTGCTTTTTTTTCTGTAGTCACAATATCATCAATAACTATACGACCTGATGTTGGTTTAATTAGACTATTAAACATCTGTACTAAAGTTGTTTTGCCTGATCCTGTATGGCCAACTATTCCTATAAATTCATGTTCTTCTATTTCAAGATCTACATCATCTAATGCTTTAATTTGTTGTTCCTGATCATAGATATGGGTTACATTTTCTAACTTAATTAGCATAAAGAATCCACCAACCCATCTATAGTTAATATATTAGGAAGCTTTATTCCCTTTTTTCTTAATCCATTTGCAACTTCCATTACAATAGGAACATCCAAATTTATATCTCTAAGATAATCAATTTCTTGAAAAACCTCTGCTGGTGTTCCTTCCATTTTGATTGTTGCTTTATTCATTACATAAACTTTATCAGCTAAGCTAGCTTCCTCCATAAAATGGCTGATTAAAATAATAGTAATATCCTTTTCTTTATTTAGAAATTGTATGGTTTCTATTACTTCTTTTCTACCTTGTGGATCAAGCATCGCTGTTGGCTCATCTAAAACAATACAACTTGGTTCCATAGCAATTATTCCAGCAATTGCTAGTCTTTGTTTTTGTCCTCCAGAAAGTTTATGAGTTTCATGTTTTTTATATTGACTAAGATCAACTAAATCTAAAGCATGGTCAACTCTTTTTCTTATCTCTTCTGAAGGTACAGCAATATTTTCAAGACCAAAAGCAACATCATCCTCAACCATAGTTGCTACAATTTGATTGTCTGGGTTTTGAAAAACCATACCAACATTTTTTCTTATCTCCCAGATCCTATCCTTATCTTTTGTATTATGCTTTCCGACTATTATATTACCTTTGTCAGGTCTAAGTAATACATTTAACAGTTTAGCTAATGTGGACTTACCAGACCCATTTGCTCCTATTATTGAGATAAAGTCTCCCTTTTCAACCCTAAGATTTATATCTTTTAAAGCTGGTTCAGTTTGACCATGGTATTTAAATTCAACATTATTTACTTCTATTAAACTCATAACATACACCCACTAAATTTATATGCAGTATTACTCTTCTTCTACCAGCTTTATAATTGCCATCTCTGAAGCATCACCACGTCTGGGATATAACTTAATAATTTTAGTATATCCACCTGGTCTATCATTATATCTTGGAGCTATTATATCAAATAGTTTTTCTACAGTTTCTTTATCATTTAAAACTCCCATAACCCGTCTTTTTGCATTTAAGTCATTCTTTTTTGCTTTAGTGATTAATTTTTCAGCAATTGGTCTTAACTCTTTAGCCTTAGGCAGGGTAGTTCTAATTTGCTCATTTTTATATAAGCTGATTAATTGGTTTTTAAATATAGCTTTACGATGAGAACTCTTTTTACCTAATTTACGTTTTCCCATTTCAGTCTACCTCCTTTAAACCTCTGGTTCTTTTAAGCTTAAATCTAGTTCATTAAGCTTATCTTTGATCTCTTGTAGTGATTTTTTACCTAGATTTCTTACATTCATTAAGTCATCTTCTGTCTTTTCTACTAATTCACCTACATCATTTATTCCAGCTCTTTTTAAACAATTAGAGGAGCGAACAGATAATTCAAGTTCTTCAATAGTAGTATCAAAAACCTTGTTTTGTTCCTCTTCTTCCTGTTCAACCATAATTTCTACATCTTCTACTTCATCTGTTAGATTTATAAACAGTTCTAA
>JAIPEV010000084.1 GCA_021736965.1 Halanaerobiales bacterium
TTTATCTGAGATTTTAATATACTTTTCCATAACTATCTAACTCCATTTATATTTTTTAGATAAATTATTTAATATTTTTAATATCTATAATTAAACCCTACTATATTCATTTTATTCAATAGTATAGTAGGGTTTTAATATTAAATACTGTTATTTGTAATTATTCTTCATTTAATTATTAAGCTATTACTTATATTTTCTTGGTACTCTTTTTGATATTCCACAGGTGATCTCATAATTGATTGTCCCTACTAAATCAGCTAATTCAGTAGCAGGAATCTCATCTTCTTCTTCTTTCCCAATCAAAGTTACCAGATCTCCAACTTTAAGATCATTAATTTTAGTTACATCAACCATGAATTGATCCATACAAACTCTTCCTCTAATTGGAGCCCTTTTGCCCTTAATTAATACTTCTCCTTTATTAGATAAGAGTCTAGGATAACCATCTGCATATCCTAATGGTAATGTAGCTATTTTTTCATTGCTATCTGTTATATATGTTGCTCCATAACTAATACCGGTACCAGGTGGTACTTCTTTTAAATAGACAATTTTAGCTTTCCAGCTTAATACAGGCTTAAGTTTGAAATCTTTATCCACCGCATGAGATGGCCTTAAACCATACATCATAATACCTGGCCTTACCATATTTAAAGACATTTCTGGAAGATCAATTATAGTAGCACTGTTAGCAGCTTGTTTAATAGGAATATCTATATCTTCACTTTCTAGCTCTTTTATTATATGATTAAATCTTTCCCATTGTTTATAAGTGTAAGCTTTATCTTTTTCATCTGCTTTTGCAAAGTGAGTCATAATGCCTTCAACTTCTATATTTTTAAATGAATCGACTTTTTTTATAAAGTTGACCGCATCTTCTGGAAATACACCAATTCTCCCCATTCCTGTGTCTATCTTAACATGTACTTTTTTAACTATACTTTTTTTGCCAGATAGTTGATTTAATCTTTGAGCAGTTTCTAATTTAGAAACAGTGGGAATTAAATTATATTTTACCAATAGAGGAATTTGTTCAACTAAAACTTCTCCTAATATTTGAATCGGTAATTTGAAATCATTATCCCTAAGCTCTTTACCTTCTTCAGGTAAAGCCACAGCTAATCTATCAGAACCAGCTTCAACTGCAGCTTTAGCAACAGGCAACACACCGTGCCCGTAAGCATCTGCTTTTACAACAGCCATAATTAAACTGTCTTTTTTTATATTATTTCTAACCTGTTTTAAGTTATACTTTATATTATCTAAGTTAATCTCTACCCAGACAGGTCTTGTTATCCCATTATTATCCATTGTAGTCCCCTCTTAGTTTTTTTACCAAAAAGGATGCGACATCATCACCATGAGTACCTCTACCATATCCAGCATCTAAACCAGCTTTAACTGCCATTTCGTTATTGACCTGAGTACCGCCGGCTATAAGAATTAACTTATCTCTAATTCCTTTTTCAACACATAGATCATTTAATTTTTTCATGTTAGTTCTATGAATATCATTATGGCTAATAATTGTACTGATTAAAATAGCATCTGCATCGATTTCAATTGCTGCATCAACAGCCTTTGTGATTGGTACAGAGGTTCCTAGATAAGTAACATCAATACCATATTTTTCAATACCTCCATGCTTAATATCAATAATTTCTCTCATACCTACAGAATGTTCATCTTTACCAACCGTTGCTGCAACAACACTTAACTGATTTTGATCAACATAACCTCTGATCTCCTCAAAAGGAAGTGTTTCTTCTTTCTCAGGTATTTCAAGTTGGTCAATATTAATTGAAAAATCTACTCTACCTTTGACTTCACAGAGGGTTCCTTCTGCAGGATGCATTACTTCTTTATGAATTACCTCAGGATCTTTTAAGTTCATCTTTTTAGCTATTTCAACTGCAGCCACTTCAGCAATGGTTTCATTTTCCGGTAAGAACATTGTAATATTGACCCATCCATCTCCCAGCCATTGAACTTCAGGTTTTAATTTATTATCTTTTCTTAACTCCTTATTATTCTCTAATCTATTATTCACATTATCTTCAGGATCTAGTTCATCAATAAATTCAATTTTATCTGGATTATGAATTGTACAGCCACCAATTAAATCACATGGTTTATCAATTTTTTCAGGTAGATTATTGTAGCCAAAATGATCACAGACCGGTGCCATATAATCCTGATCTCTTTTTACAATCGAATCAGCTGCAACACCACCATCCATCTTTCTTACAATACCATCTCCATTTCTTTCTGGATACTTACCAGAATCCACGAAAAATCCTTCAGAGACTGCTTTAAAGTAACCACCTACTTTAAGTATTTCTTCCATAAAAAGAATAGCTCTTTCTTTTAGTTCGCGTGCTTTTTCTTTTAAAACACCCTGTTCAGTTTTTAACTCAACTAATTCTTTTAATCCATCCATACCAGCAAAAGCCTGTTTTGCAGTATCAACTGCCTGTACATTAAAATAATGCCAAGGTACATTTCTTCCCTCATCTGGAGTAATTGTACTTTGCAAGTCGGCAGACGTTAGTTCAGATAAAAGCAAGTTTAAGGTATGTGTTACTGTTGCTTCTCTTATTGATGATTCCATATACTTTGTATTTTGCTGTGCTCTAAATTTATATTCATCAAATAGTTCTCTTAAGGCAATTGAATAGGGAAGATTAAGTCTCAAATCAGGAGCGGGAGATGCTACTGGTGGTACAGTAGAAAGTGATATTTTATCTTTAGGCATACCTGCTTTTACTGAAAACATTGAATTTATTGCATGCTGGACAAAAAGCTCCGGCATAACCTTCCAGGCCTCTCTTGCAGTAGCATTGGCATTGTGTGCACCATCAATTTGTAACATACCGGTACTTGACATAATTTTTTTTGCAACCGCTGCATCAACAAATGATCTGTACATATTTACATCTCTATATAATATATTATACTGAGGATCCTGATGAGCCCCATTTACACCTTCTTCCGCAAATAGTACAGCAATCTCAGCACCAGCTACTCCACTAACATATGAATGAAAGTTAATCGGTCTTCCTACTTCATCTTCAATATAGTCAAGTGCTTTTCTAGTTGCTCTAATCTGTTTTCGGGTTATAGGGATCCCACCTACTCCTTCTGGAGTTCCTTCAATTAATCCATCAAAATGGCTTTGGCCAGCTGTTCTAATAACCATTATATGATCAGCACCATGCCAGGCAGCCATTCTCATTCTACGTATATCATCTTCAAATCTACCTGAAGCTATTTCTGTAGTTATTACGGGCTCTGGTTGGGGATCAATCTTACCAAAACTTCTTGCTGCAGGAAGTGGAATACTGTTTTTTAAAGTTTCAGATGTTTCTTTATAGACAAAAGGTCCAATTTTTTGATCTTCAACCTTGTTTCTCCAGGTCCACCCTTGACGACGAGGGCGATAGTTTTCAATATCTTTTAATAGTTCTTCAATATCTATTTTTTTATCTGGCTCTAAATCCATTACTTCCCACCTCCTGTAAACAGTTTTCTTAATTCATCTTTAGAATATTTTTCTTTACCTATATCTAAACCTACTTCTTTGATTGGTCTATCTTCTTTTTGAGCTACTTTATATACAACATGGCCTGCTCCTTTGCCTAATAGATCTGCATTTATTACTTGATTAACTATTGCTTTTGCATCAATACTATTAAAACCCATTCTTAAAAGAACAGATCTCTCAATTGAAGCAGAGGTATGACTTTTAGCTAGATCAATTAAAGGATCTACTACTTCTTCTGTTAACTCCCAGAATCTTTCCTTTAATTTTTGCTCTGATAAACCTTTTAAATGTTCTCTTCTTTTTTCAAAATCATCTTCTCTTTTGATCGGCATTAAAACACTTCCTTTCTAAATCACACTTCTAATTTTTCATTCCCAAGACTATCTTTAAGTAATGATAAAGCTGCCTTGGGATATTTTTTGCTCATTAAACCCATTGAAGCCATTATATAGTGCTCATCAATTAGGGTTTGAGCTGACTTGGATGGTAATAATAACTTTTTATTAAAATCTTTTAAAAGTTCTAAAATCTTTTCCCCATTTTTTAATCTTGTAAGTGCTCCACCGGTTCCAATAATCCATTTTACTCCTGTTAGATCTTTCCCCTCTGCAACAGTCTGTCTACCACCTGGACCATAAAAATTTCTATACTTTCCTGCATGCCGTTCAACAGCTGTTATAGCTGCTTTTTTGGCAAGCTCGTAAATATAATCTTCTTCATTTGCATCACGTGGTATGGGTGCAATGTCTTCCCTTTTTGTATACTTATCGGATTGATTTAACATATCATACACATGTGATGCGTTTAAATATACACCTAAATCTCCTTCTACAGTTCTTTTAGCCTGTGGTTCAGGATTCATTAAAATCTTTTTAATATTTAAAGAATCTTCTGTTACAGAGTGGACATCCGTAGTAGCACCTCCCACATCAACCGTCACTAAGTTTCCAATATTTTCTTTTAAAAGTTGAGATGCTTTCATTACAGCTCCGGGAGTAGGCATCATATCAATTGATAACATAGGTTTAATTTTAGACATACCTGGTGCTTTAACAATATGTTTTGCAAAAACATCATGTATAATGTTTCTTGTTTTTTCAATATTTAGTATGTCTATCTCTGGATATACATTTTCTGCAATAATAATATCTTTATCCACATTTAAAAAGATATCTTTAATCTCTTTTTGTAAAACCTTATTGCCTGCATATACTATAGGTGCATCTATATCAAGTTTACTTATTTTTTTGGCATTATTTAGTATGATCTCCTCTTCACCATAATCAACTCCACCTGCTAAAAGAAGAATATTTGGATTGATCTCGATTAATTTATCAAGTTGAGATTCCCTAAGATTACCTGCAGTAACCTGTTTAATCACTGCTCCTGCACCCAAAGCAGCTTCCTCGGCTGCCTTAACAGTCATATCTTTTACCAAACCATGTACTGTCATCTTAAGACCTCCAGCAGCACTACTAGTTGCCATAAACTGATCATAATCGAGTTTCTTAATATTTAATTTATTTTTTAACTCTGAAATAGCACTATTTAATCCATCTGTTACATCTCCTTTTAAAACAGAGGTGGGTGCTAAACCCTGACCAATAAAATCAGGGTTAGCACTCTCAATATTATTAAATCCATTTACTAAGGTTGTTGTACTACCTATTTCAGCAATTAAAAGATCTATCTTCATATTTTAACCTCCAACTACAGATAAACTAAATTCTTCTTTCAATATTTTTTCAGTTTCTTGTTTAGACTTATTTATTTCATCTGCTAAAAACTTAAGATCAATTTCTTTAATTTCTTTTACCTTTGTTTCTTCTATTACTTTGTTTAGATAAGATAATTTTAATTTATCTAAATCAATAGGTCTTGTTTTTATCTGTGAAGGATGTTCAGGTATAATTACAGACTTACCTGCTTCTTCTTGATCAGGATCTCCATTCTTTACTACAATACCATTTTCTTTAGCAAAATTAAGCTGTGCCATTGGATGTTTACCGGCACCGGTATATTCAGTCTCTTGAACTACTATAATCTGATCTTGATCCATCTTTTGAGCCAGATCAAAGGCTGCAGCTAAAGATGTGTTACCTGCTGGACCTCTTTCTATTCCTTCAATTTGAGCTAAGGCTTCAGTTATATAAAAGACCTCACCTTGTTTGACAGTAACATATTGATCCATATATCTTAAAGCTCTTGCTGCATTCCTTGGTACATCAGCTCTATCAGGTCTGGTTGCAAAAGGAACGCCAAATCCAGTATGACCAGTTGTAAATGATTTCCGGTTAAAATCATGATCACTTGCCATATGTAAACCACTTAGATCAACACTTGCTGCTATGATCTCAGTTTGTTGTGCATCTGCCTTTATTAGACCTCTCGCTGTACCAGTTAGGTTACCTCCACCTGCATGTGTTATTATTACTGCATCTGGAGATTTATTCTCTCTTTCTTTTAATTCTTTATCTATTTCATATCCTAATGTTTCTACTCCAGCTATCCCATACGGAGTATATAAGGAAGCATTAAAATATCCAGTATCTTCTAAAACCCTCAAAAATGTATAAAAAAGTTCTGGACCAACACTAAGCTGCAAAACTTCAGCTCCATAAGCTTCACACTTTCTACCCTTTTCAAGGATTTCAGGTTGTCCAACACCTCTACTATCAAAAACCTCTTGCACAATTATAGTCTCTAAATTTTTCATCACTGCTTGAGAAGCAACTGCAGCTCCGTAGTTTCCACTTGTTGCTGCAACAACTCCAGGATAGCCTTCCTTTTCAGCATGATAAACAGAAATAGAGGCTCTTCTGGCTTTGAAGCTACCAGAAGGATTGGCAGCTTCATCTTTTAAAAAGATTCTTGCTCCCTTGCCTTTAGGAGCGAACTTACGTGCTAATTTAGTTATATTTTTAAGTTCTATAAAGGGGGTATTACCAACAGCTGTTTCTTTTTGAATCTTAATTATCTCTTGAAGATCATAACCAACCTCTGACATCATTTTTTCATAATCAAAACCTAATTCTCCCTGAGCAAATCTATCATAATCTATTCCAACTGCTTTTTTCATTATTTCATTTTTCCTCGCCATTACTGACTGATAATCATTTGCTGCCAATCTTTACACCTCCTCTTTTATTATTTCTCTAATTTGTGATCCAATCCTTAATAATTCAGGGATCATTTTCCCAAATTTGTGTTCATAAGACGGATTTACTTCTATTAATTTTCCCTTCAGAGTTCTATTTGTAACAGTTTTTATCTCAACATTATCTTTCATTTTTGCATCTTCTTTTAAAAACCCTTTTACTTTTAACTCTAAAGGTACTTTTTTTGTATCATCAGGTACCTGGGGAGCTCTTTTACCGGCAGGAAGAACCACTTGATAAATCTGCACCCAGCTTTTAGCTTTTATAATATCTCCCATATAAATACCTCCACTTTAAATATCTAAATAATAATTTTAACTCATTAATTTACGAGCATCTCCGACCATTGCTGCTGGGACTGGTAAGTCCTTCATAGTAACAAGACCTGCTTTAGCCTTTACAACAACTGGTATCATATTGATTGCAACAGCCATAGTTCCAATTCCACCTGGTATTTCAGGTTTGATAGACATATTAATATCAGGTGTCTCTTTAATATTTATATAGTCACCGGTTTCTGTTCCTTGCTTACCAGGGTGGATCTGTTGAGGATGTTCTAAGAGGATTACTTCCTTATCATCTTTATATCCCCTTGCAATATGTTTACACCCCGCAACCATGCCTGGTTTCACCTTCACATGAGGTGTTTCAC
>JAIPEV010000085.1 GCA_021736965.1 Halanaerobiales bacterium
TGCCTCTTTTACGAAGATTTTAATTAAATATATAAGAAAAAATTAACTTTACTATAATACTTCCAATAATGGTGAATATAACTAATGTTTTAATATCATTATATCTCTTTTTATATTTTTTAGACTTAGTAGATTCAAAAACTATATATGGTTTTAATTTAGAACTGATAAGGTAAAACAAAAAAAATAAATAATTTAAAAATGTTATAAGGATACTATATGTAAAAGATGAAAATTGTAGTGAAATTAATAAGGTAAAATAAGCTCCAACACCAGCAGATAATAATGCAATCCCAAAACCAGAAAAATCAAAAGTTCTAAATAAATGATAAACATAGTTACCATTATATTTATGTTCTATTGTTTCTTTGATTAAGTCATAAATATTTGAAGCTATTTGTTTAGATTGATTTTCACTTTGAATATTAATCTCAATTCCTTCTTCATAAAAAATATTAAATCCTATTTTTATAGATATATATGATAAACCTATATTATTCTCTGGTAAATCAGGAGTTATTAAGTTAACATCTAATTTAACTTGATTAGTATCTTTTGGCAGTAACGGTCCTTTATAATCTTCTATCCTTTTAAACTCTTCTAAACCATCTTTCTCTTTAATAGAAATAGTATAATTATTTTTATATTTTTCAATCATTTCTTCATTTAAATATTCTCCAATAACTTTATCAATAATTCTATTCAAAATACAATCTTCTAAATTTATCAATAATTCTTTATCTACAGTACATGAATGAATTTTTTTATTTAATTTATATTTACTCAAATTTATTTCACCCCTTAAAATTTCATTAAATATAGACTTTATAAATAATATAGCTAATTATATTTTTATATTATAAAAAATAACTGACACCACAATTATAATTAATTAGGAATTGAAAAACCTAACTTGTCTTTTATTAATTTATATACATCTTTGTGCGTAGAATAACTAATATTACCTAACTTACATTGTTGCTCTAAAAAACTTTTCACTTTTTCAGAATCAGTGTACAAATCAGAAACATAGTTAATCTCATGGTCTTGATCACAATGGAAATATTTATCATCTTTTGATTTATCTCTTCCCATAATTTCCCCCTTTTATACTTTATTTGTGATGCCAGCTATTTTTTATAATATAAACTTTAAGTAAATTAATCTTGAAGTTTATCGATCAAACTTTTATTTTTCTTCTTGCATCTCCCAATTCTCCTTTGACTGTTGCTCTATAATTTTTTACCTCTAATCTAATAGTTATATGTGAAGAATTGAAAACCTTTATATTTAAAATTATAAAAAACTTTGTAACGCCCCCTAAGAATATTGGACAGATACCAATTAAACATTTTATAATAATTACAGGGGGTAAAAGCAAATGCCTAAAACTTATGATGCTGATGAAAAAATGGAAATTGTTCTTCGAGTTCTTAAAGGCGAAAAAATATCTGATCTAGTTGATGAATATGGTGTTAGTCGCAACTCTATCTATATCTGGAAAAATGACTTCTTAGATGGTGGCATGAGCAAACTCAGTGGCGAATCTGTTACTGAACAGGAAGCTAAGCTTAAAGAAAAAGACGAACAAATTAAAGAGATGGAAAAAATTATTGGTCAGCAGAAAGTCCAGATGGAAATCCTTAAAAAAAAGCCCTGGCAGAACTAAATACTGCTGATAAAATTAAGATAATTGATCAGCTCAAATCAGATTATACTGTAGCAGAACTATGCCGAACTTTTAATATACCTAGAAGCACCTATTACTACCGTCAAAACAATAATCAAGACGAAAATAATAACACTGAAGATCAACTTTATTCTGGTCATCCAGCCTATGATAAAGATGGTAATTTAGTACCAGAAGAAGATGTTGTTCAAATGGTTAAAGATTACTGTGATGATTCGCCGCATCTGGGCTACAGAATGGTAACTGATTACCTGAACTATACAGAAAATCTGAAAGTTAATCACAAGCGAATTTACCGAATTATGAAGGTCTTAGACCTCCTGCAGGATAAGATAGTTCCAAAGCCTAAAAAATATCAATTAAGACAAAAACACGAATTAACTGGACCTAACCAACTCTGGGAGATGGATATGGTCCAGATGTACATAGATAACAGTGGTCAGTGGGTGTATATGTTTGATATTATTGATGTATTTACCAGAGAGATTGTAGGTCATCACGAAGGCCTAAGATGCCGAACAAAAGAAGCTCTTAAAGCACTTGATGAAGCAGCGGAAAACCGAAATACTGATGATCTGATACTCAGAACTGATAATGGCGTTCAATTTAGAAGTCGCGAGTTTCAGACCAGGATTAGAGACCTTGATATATCTCATGAAAGAACAATGGTAAATACACCAGAAGAAAATGCTCATATTGAGAGCTTTCATGGTACATTAAAAAATGCTGAAGTATATCAAAAACATTACCGCAGCATAACCCACTGCAGGAATTCTATTGCTAAATTTATTGATAAATACAATAATAGAAGACCACACTCATCTGTTGGTAAAGTACCACCAGCAGTTTATCATAGAAATATTTTAAACAACTTAGTTTCAGGAATTAAATTTGCAGCATAAATGGTTAAATATACTGAGAATCTGTGTTTAACAAATCATATTAAAGCTTGTCCAAGATTAGAGGGGCTAGCTCAACTTTTGACTACGCTGTTATATATTAAAGCAGCCCAATAAAACAATTAACATCTTGTAGATTAACTTAGAATCAAAACTTGCTTTTTCTAAATTGATTTCATTTAACAAAAAATCATCTCTATTAAGTTTTAGGTGGGATAAGGGTTTAATTAATTATTAACATTATTATTTTTTTTATTATCTGCTTTGCCTCTTATATATTTTTCTCCGTTTCTTTCATAGACCCCATAATTGGGATGTTTATTTTCTTTTTCAATTTCTCTAGCCAAAGTCTTACCTAAAATATTAGAACCTCTACCAGGAATAGTATAGGTTCTGTTCTCACCATTTTCACCATCATGATTACCTTTTATAATTTTAGCCAATTATAATCACCTTTCTTGATAGTTTATCCCACCTAAATTTAAAAACAATGTTAAATATTATTTGTTTCCATCCCATAAATTTTCATAACTTTGTTTCCTGAAATTATTAGCACACAAACATTTTATTCCTGCTTTTGGAACTGATGTTGACAAAGAGTTTCCAATTAACATGTCCATTCTAAATTTATTTTTTTTCCAGTTTCCTTGAAGTCCTGCCAATTCTTTTATCATTTCCCCAGTTAACAAAGCTCCTGACATTGTTGAGACAAAAGGTGCAGTAACAGAACTTTCAGTAGAATTTTTATTATCAATTGAAACTGAAGAATAAAGCTTTCTATTTACAATTGAGTTTAGGTCTGTATTTAACAATTTATGTTTCTTTTCTTTTTCTATAAATCTTTTATTTATCATCATTTTAATATCATCTTCAACAAGAACTTCTCCACCTTGCAACAATTGAGCAACTCTTCCAACTGAAAGACCAGTTTCTCTACTTACTTTTTGATACCAGTTTCTATTTGGAATGTTTGATATATAATCACAAGCTAGACAAGCCTTACCATCAGAAAACCCATGACGAGTTATGGTTAAAGTTACATCCCCAGTTCCAGCATTAATTGTTCTCTCTGCTAAACAATCAGCTATTTCTATTCTTGCATTAATATTATCCACTGCTGAAATAGCTAGTTTAATTCCTGGTTTCAAAGGTCTTGAATTAAGATAATTACTAACAGTTCCCTGACTTTTATCCCAATAGTTTACTTTCAAATTTTCTAAATCACTATCTATTTTATTAGCTGCCCATTTTGCTTTTGATAGAGATTGATTCTTTTCTAAATCAGATAAAGTTAAATAACTATATCTTTGCATATTATTAATATCAATATTCGGATCCCTATCTACTATATCAATTGTTCCACTTACATTAGGCATAAATCCTAATGTATATAAGAGAGAACTACCAACTGAACCTGATCCGAATAGAGCTACGCTATCTAAATTCAATTGATCAACTGGTATATTTGTTTCATCATCAAACTTATAAGTTAATGTATTAAAAATTATATTTTCAATTAGATTAAAATCTTTTTTTATTTTTTTATTAAAAATTAATTTAAAAATTTCTGCTGCTCCCAAACACGCACTTGCTAAAGAACCTATAGGAATCCTAATATCTTTCTTTTCTATATTACTAGGTTTATTTCCAACATATGCAAGCCATCCATTTGCATCTATATAAATAGCTTTTTCTGATACTTTCTTATTCCCAACTACCAAATATATATAATTTTGAGTTTCACCCTTAGCTTGGTTCCATTTGTATGCTTCGTTTTTTGTTTTTATTAAATGTGAATATAAATTTTTTGAAGTATTTAAATGTTTTGCAGGAACATCTTCAACATCAATTTCGACATTAGGAAAAATTCTAGCTAATATATTTGTGGATATTTCAAGCATAATTTGAGTGGAATAGTTTAGCACTTCTTTTTTGTCTGCTGTAATAATGACTTTAGTGTTATTTCTTGTCTCATTAACAATGTCAGAAGAAATGCCCATTTTATTAGTAAATCTTAAAGATTCTTTCAAGTTATTCATCTCCTTTATTCAAACGAAAACAGCTTTTTTATTTGCCTTTTAGCTAATTCTTTCCACTCATTATTATCATATATATACTCCACAATTTAATAAATCTTTTATTCCACGGTTTCCAAAATGAGGAACTATAATTGAGATTGCCCCTTGGTGTCTAAAAAAAGGATTTTTTGCATCGGTTTTAGAAATAAAAGCTTCTTTAGGATGAGAGTGGACTTTTGCTACCACAAATTCATTATCTTTTAAGGATCTAGTAACATCAACATTTGATTGTCTGGAAACAGAAACATTAACTCCCAAAATTGTTTTTTTAGCTATTTGCTTGGGAATGATAACTTTCTTGATGTGAACTTTATTATTTTTTTCTTTACCAACCCAATAAACCCTACCTTCAAGTCCTTTTTTACCCTGTTTAATTAAAAAATCTAAGGTTTCAGGAATAATATTTTCTTTAACTACAATTTTTTCATAGTTATTATTTTTCATTATAAATTCCTCCTGTAGGATTCATGTTCCAGGTATTGTTTTGAATTTTATCTATTATTACATCTATAAAATGCTTTATAGTATAAGTATTTCTGTAGTTATAAAAATGACTGTTTATATGACTAGGATGAGTATGATAAACCCTATTACCAGGACGGCAAATAAATTTACCAGGATATAATTTATTACCACGAGCTATCCCGCGACCTTTTGGCCATTTACTATTATCAAGTCTTTTTCCTGTCTCTGGATTAGCAAATTCTATCAATGGAGGATCCAAATCGTAGTTATCTGCAACAATTCTAAGTACAGGCAGATATTTCCCTGCCTGTACTTTAACAAGTGCAAATAAGCTATCTTTTTTTATAATTGAATATAGATCATCTTTCTCTAAAGCTAATAATTGTTGATTAAATAGTTTTTTAGATAGCTCAAAATGCATTATAAATCACCGTCAACATCTTGTTCGTCGGTGGCAATTAAAACAATTTCATATCTGTCTTTACCTGGCTCAAATCCAACTTCAC
Source organism: Halanaerobiales bacterium (assembly GCA_021736965.1). Taxonomy (GTDB): domain Bacteria; phylum Bacillota; class Halanaerobiia; order Halanaerobiales; family M55B127; genus M55B127. Next base: position 5,639 of record JAIPEV010000085.1, read on the forward strand.
TAAGTTGGGTTGCTCCATTAAGAATAGCATCTTCATACTGTAAAGTATATTTGTTTTTATCGGAATTAATTTTGAAAAACTTTAGAGCATCTTTTTTTAGGTCGTTTACCGTATTTGTAGGTAAATAGTTCTGTCGAAAATCATTTTGACTGCCAAGATATTTTACTAAGACTTTAAGATGTTTATTTCCTTTAGTTTTATCTTTCATTTTAACACTCCTCATATAATAATTTTATTTCTACTATTTTCATAACATTAATCCTATATAAAAGCCTAATATTTTTAGGGATCCATTTATACACCTCCTCATAAACTTGCAGTTGAGTTTCAACTCAATATTTTTGTTAAAAAAATTTAAAACAACTTTAATTGTCTAGAATTTAAATTAAGCTGTTTTAAATGAATTTTCGTCGCCTCTATAGAAGTATTAAATATATTTGCAATTTCAAAAGTTATTTTACTTTGCAAGCTACCCTTTGTATTTTCATGTTTTTTCCTTAACTCATCAAATAAAGGTATCACTAAATAAGATGGCATTAATAAATATGCTGCAAATTTATTTGCTTGCCATTCTGCTCCACTTGTATCTCCTTTACGACATAAGATTGTTCTTCCTTCTTTGTTACTTATAACATTTCCTTTTCTAAATAAAGAACTAATTCTATCTTTGGTAGAATTTCCATTTAATATATCCTGATGTAAAATCCAATGTCCTATTTCATGAGCAAGAGTAAATCTGAATCTTCCTTCAGAGCTATTCTTATTTACCAATGATTCATTTATAAATATTTTCCCTTCTGGGAATATAGCACCCAGGGTATTCTTTTTTAAGTTAAGATTCTTTGGTTTATCATAATCGAAAAAAAGATCTAAATGAAATTCAGCCATTTTTTCTAAAGGAACTTCTTTATTAATTTCCTGATTAAATTCTTTTTCATAGGACTTTAATAAACTATTTGCTTCTTTCTCTATGTCATGTGATTTCATCCATTTAATACTCATTTATTTATCCTTCCTTTTTAATTTATCTATATATTCTTGGACTCTATCCCAATCCTCATCGCTTAGATCTTTGCCTGATCTTAATAGTTTTGGTATTTTACTAGAATTTTTAGGAATCATATTCGTAATATCCTCAGGAACTTTTCCTGCTTCTGTTATTAAAAAATCACTATCAACATCTAATATCTTAGCTAATTTTTCTATTTTGTCATGTGCAGGAGGATCTAGCTTTCCATTTTCAATTTTACTTAAATAGGTAACATCAATACCAACTTCTTTAGCTACCTCTTTTTGAGTGAGTTGTTTTTCTTTCCTTAATTTTCTTACCGTTTGCCCAAAAGTATTTTTTGACATTTCAATTCCTCCTATAATTATTATAGTTGAGTTGAATATCAATGTCAAGTTATTAATTCATAAAACATCTATTTTATGAATTGATTTTAGAGAGTAAAAGAATAAAATAGTAAAAGAGTAAATATATAAACACTATTTTATTTAAATAATATTTATTATATTTATTTTATAAAATATTTAAATGATTTTTTAGAT
>JAIPEV010000086.1 GCA_021736965.1 Halanaerobiales bacterium
AGGTTCTCTTTGAAATGCTTCTTCCACTTTGCTATCATATTACCGCTGACACCATACTTTGAGGAAAGTTGTGAAAGTGTTAGCTCTTCTTGCATTGCCTCAAGTGCTACTTTTGCCTTAAAGCTGCTGCCATAAGTTTTCCTTCTTTTTACCATCTCAATTTCCTTTCATTTCTTTTAATATTAATATAATTATAAAAGAAAATTTATCCTTAGCAAGTTGTCCGAATTTTAGGGCTCATTATACTGTGAGCTGATTAGATTATTAAACAGTTAAGACCTCTTTTCTGATTAAGTTATAGTATTTTTGTGTAATAATTTTGGGAGTATATTTTGTTTCAAATGCTTTTCGTGCATTTTTACCCATTTCAATACAAACATTTTTATTATGATATAAATAATCAATAGCCTGAATAAGTTTAATGGGACGCTTCCAATATTTATTGAGCTTCACAACTTAATTCATTAATTACATTTTCCTAAAATATAAATTTTTGCAATAATACTGTAAAAAAAAGATGATATAATAGATTTATTGTTAAAAATGTATTTCTTTTTTTTCATTTCAGGATATAAGGTTTTTTCAATTTTTTTAATTAATTGTGGGGATAATTCACTTTGCCATTTATCAATATTTTTAATCATTACAGGTTTAAATAGATTTTTTTTCCATTGATATTCTTTACCAAAGACAACGTCATTAGATTTTTCATAAAAACTTAACATATTGTTTTCAAATTTTAAATCTAAAAGTGATAGTATTTTTGACAGTTCTTTTTCAGGATTAATTATTAGCTCTTCAAACTTAATTTCAATATAATTTTTAAAATGATTTTTATTATTAATCAAATAGTTAAATTGTGCTTTATATGCAAGTAAATGCTGCCAGAGAGGTTTATTTTGGGACCATACTGCTTTTATTCTTGACGCGATGACTGCTCTGGGGTCTCTATAGATATTTACAATAATTGCATTTGGAAAAAATTTGTTAATTTGTTTTATGTTTTCAATATTTTTAGGATCTTTATCCCCCACATAATCTTTATTACAGGATTTAGCAAAATCTTTTAAGAGGTTAGTATAGAAGTCTACAAAATTTCTTGCAGATAGTATAGTTTCTTCAATATTTAGATTTAAATTTTTTAAATATTTATCATTAATAATATTTTTTATTTCTTTTCTGAAAGAAGATTTTTTTTTTATATAGTTTCTAATAAAGTGAGTTTCTGGCGGAAATGCAATTTTACTGTGAGCATTTAACATACTTTGCAAAAGAGACGTACCTGAACGGCCAACGCCTACAATAAAAATTGGTTGGAATTTCTCCATGATATCATTCTCTTTTTAAACCATGCAATTTATATGATAATTTTTCATATTTATTTTCTTCTTTAAAAAACTCTATAAATCCGTAACCAAAATATTTACAGTGCCAAAAATCTTTTTTAAATTTTTTAAATTCTTGCCAGGTACAACCATCATCTTGTGATTTATATATAATTGCTTTATGTTTCTTTCTGTTTTCAATCGTCGTGGCAATATAATAATATCCATTTTTATCTACAGTCGAATAGTATGCGGGTCCTTCTATTTCTTTAACAGGTCTTACATTTCTTTTGGTTTTATCGTAAATATAAATATAGTTTTTCCCATTAGGATTATCTGAACCCCAAAATAAATATTTCTTTGCTTGTATTATACTTACAGCTCTAAATTGCTGACTGCCTTCACCTATTGTTTTTGTTTTTTTGTTTTTAATATTTATTTTATAAATACCACATTCTGTATCTTTATCGCCTGTTCCTACAAGTAAATAACCTGGATTATATTTATCGTGCTGGACAAAGTGAATATGTCTTATTTTTTTAAATACAAAAAATAATTCTTTTTCAAACTTTTCTAAATTAACTTTGTAAATGAAAACAGGAATCCTATATTTGTTACCCCAATAATCTCCATAATATAAATTTTTATCATATAACGTTATTCCATCCTTAAGAGGTTTTGAGCCTTTATTTATTTTTATAAACACCTTGCGGTTATTATTGATAATAATAATTTTTTTTTTAAATAAAATTATTTTAATATGTTTAGATATTGTTATTTTAAATAGATTTCTTCTTAGTAGTCTTTTTAAAAGTTTAGGTAATAACAAAACTTGCAATTTAAACAAAAAGTAATGTAGATTATTCGAATTCATTAAAATAGCAATTTATTACTTGAACGAAGAAACATCTAACTCGTTATTCACGCGTTCTATGAAAATATTATACCAACACATAAAATTCAATAGACTGAAATAATAACGATCATTTTTCTGATTTAATAATTCCTCTAGCGCTTTAATATTAAAAATTTCAGTTTTATTAGCAAAAGAAATTAATAGAGACTTAAGTTTTTGTCCTATTTTATTGTTTTTCCACTCTTTTACAGGAGCTTGAAATCCTCGCTTCTTTTTATATATAAATTCTTTTGAAAGCTTATCAGTCATTGTAGCTTTTAGTATAGCTTTGGTTTCTTTACCTCGATTAAGCCTCCATTCAGAAGGTAGACTCATAACCAGTTCAATAATTCTATGGTCTAAATAGGGTACACGACCTTCGATAGAAAATGCCATTCCCATTTTATCAAGGCGCATTAACATTAGCTCAGGTAAACGAAACATAATATCAGTATAATTCATCCAACCACTAATATCAGTATAATTTCTGTAATTAAGGAATTCCTTATACAAAGGAGCAATTATTGTTTCATAGGAGTTATTATTAACCTTATTCAAAATATAATTCGAAAGGATTGATTTTTTACCAGCTTCTCCAAAATCCATAGCACCACTCCAAAAAATAGGCAAATTATTTTTTATTCGAGCTGAGATTTCTTTATAAGGGGAGAAGCTGTTTTTTATAAAACAGTTCAACGTTTTTCCTATTACATTATTAAATATATTCGGCAATTTGTCACAGACATATTGTAAATTTCTATATTTTATCCATTTTTCGTATCCAAAGAAAATTTCATCACTACCTTCTCCTCCCACGACAACAGGTACAGCTGTCTCTCTTGCTTTTTTTGAAAGGAAATAAACAGAAGTACATACAGGTGCTGCAATAGGTTCATCTTGAAAATAACTAACATTAAGGAGAGCATTGAAATATAATTCATCTGTAAGTGGTACTTCATTATAACATGCATTACTTTCTTCAGCCAATTGTTTGGCAATAATGTTCTCATTATATTTTTCATATTCTGGATAATTTACCGTATAAGAATTAAGATCAATTACTCTCTCTTTCGCTAATTTTAAAAGATAGGCTGAATCAATACCTCCAGAAAGAAAAATACCTACTGGAACATCTGCATGCATCCTATAATCCATCGAAGAATGTATTAACCTGTTAAGCTCTTCTTTGGCATCTTTTATAGAATTAAAACTGTAGTGACTCATTAAAGGATGCCAGTATTTATTTTTTATAATCTTTTTGCGTTTAAGGTTAACTTCAATGAATTCTGCAGGTCTAAGTTTAGAAATTTTTTTAAATAATGTTTTAGGAGCAGGTAAAGAACGAAAAGTTAGGTGATGGTAAAAGTTTTCTATATCAAGGTTTGCTGTTATGCAGGGATGTTTTAAAATTGCTTTTATTTCAGATGAAAATATAAATCCATTCTTTGATTCAGAGTAATATAGAGGTTTAATTCCAATTCGGTCTCTTACTAAGAAAACTTTTTGTAGATTTATATCATATATTACAAAAGCAAACATTCCATTAAGCTTTTTTAAGAGCTTTTCTAAGCCCCATGTTAGATAACCCTGTAATAATACTTCAGTATCCGAATGGTCTGTTTGGAAATTTACATTATATTTATGTTTAAGTTCTTTAAATAAATCTTTGTAATTATATATTTCTCCATTAAATGCTATTACAGCTCTCTTATATCTATCTACCATTGGCTGATTTGCGGTTTCTGAAATATCAATAATAGAAAGTCTGCGATGGCCAAAACCTATTTTGTAATTATTGCTTACCCAGAAACCTTCTGCATCTGGACCTCGATGTGTAATAGTCCGAGTCATTGAGACTAGAGCATTTTCATTTATTTGTTTGTCAAATGAGATAATACCTGTTAATCCACACATATTTTTATACCTTTAATCCCAAGTTCATAAGCTAACTTGGGAAGAACTTTAGTTTTATCAAAAAGTTTACGGCTTTCTAATGTATTATTTTTTAATTTTTCTAGTAATTTGGGGTTAAATATAATTGTTTCCATTTTTAATTTTAAATCACCATTTTTATTTAAATCAAAAACGAGTCCGTTAATTTCGTCTTTTACTATTTCCATAGGTCCGGGTAAATTTGAACAGATAACAGGGATATTGCTTATTAAAGCTTCAACTATTGCTCCCGGATGCCCCTCGGAATAAAGCTTGCTTGGGAAAATTAAAATATCATTTAGTATAAGCTCATTTCTTAATATATTATTAGCTAAATACCCGTGATAAAAAATTTTATCACTAAATTTGTAAAAGGAATTTGCTACATTGTTTGGGTCGCTGCCATATATATGAAGTTCTAAGGCTTGTTCGTTACCATTTTTAGTAATTGAAATAAATGCTTCTATCAAATCATTAATTCCCTTTTCTTTAATTAGTTCACCCATAAATGCAAAGCGTATTTTGTTACTTGGTATTTTTTTTTCCGTTATTTGTAGATTATTAATACATCGGTATCCGGGTATGACAGCTATTTTATTTTGAAGGAATTTAGGGAATTCCTTTTTTCCTATATTTGTTTGAACAACAATTTTTTTACACAGCGATAAAAACAAAGGGGATAATATTCTTAAAAAAAAAATAGACTTCTTTAACTCTAGAAAAGGATGCCCTCCAAAAAATCTTAAATAGCAAGGTTTTCTAAAAACGTGGAATATTGGAATAATAAATATTCCAAATTTTATAAGGTTCTTCCATCCAAAAAAAATTAATGCGCTCGATTTATGCAGATCTTTAAGTAATAATAAAACTCTTTTGGCAGTTTCAAAAAAATTAATATTACCAGGCGTTGAACTATTTCTCTGATTTCTTACAGGTAAATCATAATGAATAAATTCAACTTTATTTGATTTTAAGTAGTCATAGAAAAGCCTAAATGATACTCTAGCACCTCCATTTGGTGGAGGCAAAGGGCCAATTAATAATATTTTTTTGTTATTCATTTATCAATTAATTACTTAAATTTTTATTATATCAAACAGATAGATTCGAAAGTTTTATAAATATAAAGAATAAAAAAGTGACAAGTTTCTTCAGATAGTTTCTAATAATTTTTCTGACTTATTGTTTATTCATATTTTAGCTTACTTTTTTTGGGAAAAAATTACCGCTCAGTTGAATATAAATGAACAATAGATATTTTTTTAAAAAAATGCTATGTACAAAAAAATCATCCTAATATAATAATTAGACGGTCCACGAAAAGGGGTTTCATAGCTTTGATTTTTCTTTTGTTATGATAATCATATCACAAGATGTATGATTTTTCACAGCCGTCTAATTTTATTAATATTATTTATCAATATCCTTTATAATTTCTATTAAACCATATTCTTTATTTTTTTTTAATTCTTTAAAAAAGAATTCTCGAAAATATGTAACCTTTTTAATTCTATAAAATTCTGGGAAAAAATTACTAGAAAAATATATTTTGATTTTTAGTAATAAAAATGCAGAAATAGGGCAATAAGAAAAGAAAAAAAATAAAAATTTTATTATTATTCGATCGTATGTGTATATTTTTTTTGAAATTTCTTTTTTATTTATAAAACTGGAATTAGGTTTAAATCTATTAATTTCTTTGGGCTTAGGTGCTTCTAATTTTTTAAAAATTAAATTTAGGACTTCGTGAGGATTTGATTTAAAATAATCATATTTAAATAAAAGACCTTTTTCCGCATTTATAATTTTTTGAATTTTTTTATAATGAATTACATTTCTAGATACACTTAAAAGCATAATTATATATTTTCCTAAATAGCTATTTCTTATAGAATTTTGCTTGTATTCCATTCCAATCGTCGAATTTACGACATCATCTAAATTCCTTTTTATTGAAAAAAAATGTACTTTTGAGTATCTTGATTCTAATAATTTTTTAAATTTCCGAAATTCTTTATTATCTAAATAAAATTCAGGATCTAATTTAGTTAGCCAGTATTTTGATAAATTATTTTCCGCATATTTATCCATCAAATCAAGATAAATTTTATAAAAATTGTTTTTTTTTTTAATATAAAGATCTTGTTTGTTTCCTTTTGCTAAGTTGAAATAATCACCTGAAGTGTAGAGTTCAACAAATTTTATATATTTATCCAGACTACTAAGGTTTCCCCAATATTTTTTATACTTATAAATATTGTTTTCTAGAATTCCCCAATGTAATTTACTTTCAACTGCAGTAATTTTTTTGCTACCAGCTATAACATTAGAGAACCAAGTTGTTCCATTTCTTGCTGAACCTAATATAAAAATTGGTTCAATTTTTTTAGAACTCATAAAACCTCCAGCAATAGTTAAAAATCTTTAAATTTTATAACACAGAAAGATTTCATCAGAACTTGAATTACAAAACTCCTGATGATATATATATTTTTATAACCCAGAAGCTAAGAAGGGGATGTCCCTCTGATTGTTAAAATTTGATGGTTTCCTGTATTATAAACATAACTTCAAACCTTTTCAAGCAACTTTTTCATTTAAGTATTGGTCCGCCGATTTTTCGCGGGTGTCCAAACCCTGCTCACTCGAGTGAGCAGGGTTTGGAAGCTTTTCAAGACATTTTATTAATTGCGGAATATCTCTCCAGCCTTTTATTCTTCTGAAACTTTTTTCAGCTTCAATAAGGCTATAGGAAAGCCATCGTTCCGCCTGATCTGTTTCCGAACGCCACCTGTTTACCCGACCAATTTTTCTACGTACATTTAAAAATGAATTCTCAATACAGTTTGTATTCAGTAATGTCTGATTTAGACTTGATGGTGCATTTATCAGATGCAAAGCAATTAAATCTTCACCGCACTCCTCAAGACTGTCTAGGGCATTTTTATTTTTTGAACCCAGAAAATCATG
>JAIPEV010000087.1 GCA_021736965.1 Halanaerobiales bacterium
AAACTATAGCAATAATGGGTAATCTTAAAGAAGGAATTTCAATTAATAGATCATTGCTATAACCAGGTAATAGATAATTTAACAAAAGTCCTACTAAAATCCAAACTACAAATAAAGCAAAAAATACATAGAAAACAAAAATACCACCATATGCACCAACCAGTCCAATTATCATTGCAGTTTGGGCCATACAGGGTATTGAAATAGACATTAAAGTACTAGCAATAAATTTTTCTCTCTTGCTATCAAGATTACGAGCAGCCAAAGCGGCAGGTACATTACATCCAAAACCTAAAATCATAGGTATTATAGAAAACCCATGTAAACCCACCTTATGCATCAAATTATCCATTAATACTGCAAGCCTTGGTAAATATCCAGAGTCTTCAAGTATACTTAAGACAAAATAAAAGGCAATAATATATGGTAATACTGCAGCAAAAGGAATAAATATTCCAGTTGTTAATAAACCAAAAGACTGTTCAAAATCAATCTGACCATTGAGTAACTGACCAATAAATAGACTGTGTAGAAAACTTCCATCTTCTAAGATCTGACTTAATCTTATCAATAAACTATAATAAGGTCCTTCAAAAAATGGTTCAGCAATATATGCTATAATACTTTCACCTATAAATCTAATCAAAATAAAGGTCAAATATAATACACTACCAGCTATCGGGATTCCTGTTAAAGGTTTTAAAGTATACTCTTCTAACATCTCTCGAGATGAATGATGTTTATGTTCAATTTTTTGAACATTTTCGATAATATTACCGATCTCAACCCAACGCTCATCAGAATCCAACTTATTATACTTAATAGTAGCTGTGTAATCAAGATAATTTAAAGCTTCCTTTAAACCATGACCAGTTGTTGCAACTGTAGGTATTACAGGCACCTTTAATTTTTCTTTTAATCGTTCTAAATTGATATTTATACCTTTGTGTTTAGTTTCATCCCACATATTAAGTAAGATCACAACTGGAATGTCTTTTTCTAATAACTGTAATGTTAAGTTTAAGTTTCTTTCTAAATTGGTTGCATCCACTACATTAAAAACCAAATCACCTTCAGATAACATCTGAACTGCAACTTCTTCTGCTTTATTTGTAGGTTCTAAGGTATATGTTCCAGGTACATCGATTAACTCAATACTTTCTGACTGATAGTTAAATAAGCCCTTTTTATACTCAACAGTAGTCCCAGCATAGTTTGAAGAAGTAACACTGGTTCCTGTCATCCTAGAAAAAACAACACTTTTACCTACATTTGGATTGCCCATTAATAGTACTTTCATCAATTAATCAACCTTTATAATGATCTTTTTTGCCATCCCTTTACCAATTGCTATTTTAAAACTTTTTTCTATTTGAATGGTTACAGGTCCATTTAAAACCATATCACTAACTTTTCTTATTTCTTTACCTTTTCTGATACCCAGTGAATCAAGCTTTCTTCTTAATTTTTTGCCACCTTTAAAATCATATACAGTCCCAGATTCACCTTCTTTTAGCATTACTAAACTAATTTTTTTATCCTGCACCCTTAGATCAACTCCTGTATATTGATATCCATTATCATTTACACATATTCATATCTTAACATAAAATATAATTTAGTTCAATAAAATACATTGATCTCTTTTTGCACTAAAAAAAGCAATAAACATTATCAAAGATACCAAGCCAAAAGTTAGATAATATCCTAAAAAATTAATCAATATTCCTCCAACTAAGGGCAAAATGATCACTAATATATTCAAACTATCCCTAATACCTAAATATACAGTTCGTTGCTCTTCAGGAACTATATCTAATAGGTATGGAGTAAAACCAATCTTTCTCCCGCTGATTACAAAACCAATTAATAAAAAGAGATACTTATATAGCTTAGGACTAACCTGGGCAAAGATTAATGCTAAAACAGGTATTAGGCCACCTATCAAAATACATATTCTAACTATATAACGAGCATTCTTTTTATCACCGAGATATCCCCAAAATAAATTAGAAAAGATCATCCCAATAATTTGAAAGATTAAAAAAGTGCCAATATAACTACTGGCAAGTTCAAAAGTTTCTTTAGCAAAAACCATATAAAATGGTAAAATCATTAGACTAAAACTAGATAAGTTTTCAATAATGACAAACTTCATAAAATGAGGATCCTTTTTAATTATATTTGGAACTTTTTTCAAAAAAGAACTTAAATTTTGTTTAGTACTACTCACTTTAGAAGGTTTTTCATCAATCTGCCAAAAAGAAATTGAAGCTACTATTAGACCGATAAAACTAATTGTCAAGAGTATGCTATAATTTAATGGAAACTGATACTTACCTGGTTGAAAGACATATTTAACAATTAAACCTCCACTTAAAGCCATAACACTTGCTACAAATTGTTTTGCGGCAAATATTTTTTCTCTCTGCCCTTTAGTGGTTAACTTACCGATGATCTCATTATATGATAGTGATGCAAATCCACCACTAATTGAAAACATAAAGATCCAGATGAAAAAAAAGACAACAACAATTAATGGATTATCTTTACCAAAAAAGTAAGTTGTAATAGCCATTCCTAAAAACGAAAATGACCTTAAATAAATCCCGATGATTAGAATCTTTTTTTTATACTTCACATAACTTAAATAATGACTAAAAATTACATTAAAAACCCTAGGTACTCCTAAAATCATAGAGTATAGAAGTCCAAATATTAATTTAGAATCGATTAGTTCAGAGATTAAGGAAGGTAAGACTGTATTTAAATCTATCATCGACATTGTCAAAGCTAAAAATGCTGCATGCCATAAGAAAATAAAATAAATTTTTTTATTTTTTAATATAATTTTTATCCCTCCCTTAAAACTCAATTACGAATAGGATATCAAATATTTATGTTTTTTTCTGTAAAATAATTACTATCTATATAATAAAAAACCAGTTTTTAAACTGGTTTTAAAATAATATATCAATTTATATCTACTTAATATTCTTATTATCTATAAGACCCATTAAAATCCCAGCATAAGCAGTAGCTAAATCATTAAAGACCACATGAGCCCAAAATCCTATTAATACAGCAATTAATATCTTTTTATAGTTATTATCTATTCCTATAATATTTTTAATTATTGTATAAAAGATCCAACCGAAAAAAAACAGACCACCAATTATTCCCCAACCAGATATTATATTCAAATAATTACTGTGTGGAGACATAGCATTTATAGTTTCACCAGGTAACTTATATTTGGGATAGACCGAAAGAAAGTTACCTGGGCCAACCCCAAAAAGAGGATGATCCTTTATCATATTTAAAGTCCCTTGATATACTTTTAATCTCATATCATTATACCTATTTTCCAAAGAGAAAATAGAAATAACTCTTTGATAATAATCATTATTTATAATAAGTGAAAATATAACTAAAGATGATAGTAATCCAATAATCTTATAAGAAACAAATACAGATAAGATCAGACTACCAACTGCAGTCCCAACTAATGAACCTCTAGAATCTGTAATAATTAATCCTGAAATAACAATTAGTATATATAATACATTTAATATTTTTGCTCTTTTACCTTTTTCAACAAACAATAGGCCTAAAGAAGCAATAATACCAGCCTGGAAGAGTATTCCTAAACCATTGTCTCCAAGACCTAAGACACTTGCCCTGCCAGTCCCTTTTAAAACTTCAAAACCATTATATACTATTTCCAAAGAAAAAAATCTAATAATTACTGTAATTGCAGCTAATATAACTGTACCTTTGACCATATCCTTAATAAATAGTACCGGATTATCTATCATATACTTACCTATAATGTAAAGCCAAACAAATACAAAAGGTATTAGAAAGGATGAAAGAGCAATACTTTTATTATATGCACCTATAGTACTTATTACTCCTGTTAAAAATAATCCCAGCCAAAAATATAAGTTTATCTTATCCCAGTTAACTTTTTTTAATCTCTTAAATCTCATAACGGAAATCAATATAATACTTATTAAGTTAAATATGGGATTAATATTAAGGGTAAACCCCATAAATCTTTCGATAAATCTGGATACTTTCTGCATATATCTCACCTTTCTATACCATTTCAAATATTTTTTCTGCCGTTTTATCTACTGCTCCTCTTTTGCCCATTCTACTTTGGCCTGCTTTACTTCTTTTTAGATACTCTTCTTCATCTTCTAAAAGTTCAACTAAAGCGTATGCTACTTTTTTAAAGTCTCTTTTTATCAATTTAACACCATCTCCTAATAACATTTTCTGATCTGCTGCAAATTCAAAATTAAACTGCAGACCAGTCCCAGGAAATGTAATTACCGGTTTACCCATACCTACAGCTTGTTCATTAGCAGTACCTGCCATTCCAATAAATACTTCTGATTGTGCAAGCACATCCCCGAAACCATTATGTATTATAGAGATAATACTATTTTTAGACTTTGAAATCAGTTGTAATTTTATATGTTCACTATCTTTATCTATTACTTTCCATCCAATATCTTTTATTTTTTTAACTAGAATATCTAAAGAAAAATCGCCTGTGACAGGAGTTAAAAAATCAAATGTAGATTTCTTTATTTTTTCTAATTGGTCAATAACCTTAATAAAGTCAATCAGATTTCGATAAGAATCTTCTCTACTACCTGGAAGTAAGCCTACTTTAAAACTATCTTCTCTTAACTTAAAATCTATATTATTAATATCAAAACAGTCCATCATTAAATTACCAAAGTAGTTAGTTTTTAAGCCGTATTCATTAAGGTTATCTTCAGTTTTTTTATCACGGGGCAAAACCATTTCAGCATATCTTTTCATTAGATACTTTTCAATCTTATAATGTCCATTTATGTACTCTGATTTGGCAGTAGGAAGAAAGATTACTTTTCCACCTTTAAATAACCCAGTTAGAACTAATGCATATATATCTCCAATCACTATAGTAATATCAACCTTATTTTTAATTTTTCTCAAGGTCTTAATCTGTCTATAAGTTTTAGACACTAGCCCAGATTTAATATCCTTAAAAAAGTTTAAAACACTGTTTCTAGCAAAGCCACCACTTGGTAGTTTTGTTTTGGGTCCTATAAGATCTAGCGGTAAGTTATTAAAGTATTTACCTTCACCAACAATAGGTAATACCTTTATATCAATAGAGTTATCTTTTTTTAAAAGTGATCTTATTAACTTTGCAGCTATCATATCTTCACCATGACCATTACTTACTATAAATATCTTTTCCATCTTAATTATCACCCTTGCTCAAACTGAGATTTATATAAGTCAAAATAATGTCCCTCATTTTTGATTAGCTCTTTATGTTTTCCGATCTCAACTATTTCACCATCTTCTAAGACAACTATTTTATCTGCGTTGATCACAGTAGAAAGTCTATGAGCAATTACAAATGTAGTTTTATCTTTAATAAGTCTTTCTAAAGCCTCTTGAATTAATGATTCTGACTTTAAGTCTAAAGATGAAGTGGCTTCATCTAATATTAATATCTTATGATCAGTTAATAAAGCTCTTGCAATCGATATCCTTTGTTTCTGCCCACCAGAAAGAGATACCCCTCTTTCTCCAACCTCTGTTTCATAACTTTTTTCAAAACCTCTGATAAACTGATCTGCATTTGCTTTTTGAGCCGCTTTAACTATCTCTTCTTTTGATTTATGATCAGCACCATAGGCTATATTTTCAGCCACAGTTCCCTTAAAGAGTACGGTTTCTTGAGGAACAATGCCAATCTGTTTTCTTAAAGAATTTAATTTAACATCCTTTACATTTATACCATCGATTAATACCTTGCCTGTATCAACATCATAAAAACGTGGTATTAAGTTTACCATCGTAGTTTTCCCTGCTCCACTGGGTCCAACAAAAGCAACCATCTCTCCAAAACTAACTGAAAGGTTAATATTTTTTAGAACTTTTTCGTTCTTATTATAACTAAAAGTTACATTTTTAAACTGAACATTTCCTTCAATTTTGGGCATTTCAAAGGCATCTTCACTTTCTTTAACACGTTCATCTACTTCTAATAAATTAAAAATGCGCTCTGATGCTCCAATTGCTTTCTGCATCAGATTATAACTTTGGCTTAAAATATTAATCGGACTAATCAAAAGACCTATATAACCTATAAAGGTGATAAGTTCACCGGTAGTCATCTGTCCATTCAGTACTTTATGTCCACCATACCAAAGGAAGGCTGCTGAACCTAAGGCTATAATAAGTTCTACTATAGGTGTTATTGTTGCCTCAACTTGAACTCCTTTTAAGTTCTCTTTTAAAGTTCTGTCATTAGCTTTTAAAAATCTTTTTATTTCTTTATCTTCATTATTAAAAGCTTTTACTATTCTAACAGCAGAAAGAGTTTCTTGTAAGATGTTTGTTACATTACTCATCTCGTTTTGTATCTTTGTGCTTATTGAACGCATCTTAAAACCAAATCTACTGATTGCAAATGAAATCAAAGGAATAATTAGAAAAGAAACTAAAGCAAGTTTCCAGTCAATATATAGTAAAAAACCTACAATTCCAACTACCATTATGGGTTGTAAAACCAAATTTGAAAGTCCAGTCGTAAGACTTGTCTGAATGACATTCACATCATTGGTAATTCTAGACATTAGATCACCGGTTCGTTGTCTTTCAAAAAAACTTAAAGATAGTTTTTGTAGGTGTTGATAAAGTTCATTTCTTAAATCAACAATTACCTGTTGACTTAGACCAGATATTAAATACTTTTGGGAATAGTTAAAAATCCCTTTTAGAAAGTATAATAATATTGCTCCCCCGGCAATATAATTTAGTATTATTTCATTTCCTTTTATTAATACATCGTCTATTAAAAACTTAAAAAGCCAGGGTACTAATAGACCTATAATACCTACCAGGATTAAACAGATTAATCCCCCTATAAGATTACTCAAATATGGTCTCATATATTTAAAAAGTTTTTTATATATTTTCAAAGTAGATACCTCCAAATGATATTATATAATATTAAATTAATAACCTCAATTAAATCTTAAGTCTTTAGTATTTGACATCCTCCCCGCCCATT
>JAIPEV010000088.1 GCA_021736965.1 Halanaerobiales bacterium
CCCGTCTAGAAAAATTACTTGCTGTAAATGAAAATCTTTATAAAGTTTACATCCTTAAAGATGAGCTCAAGCTAATCTGGAATACTAAAAATTCCAAAGATATGAAAAAAGCCCTAGACAATTGGTGTTTGTTAGCATTAGAATCAAAACTTAAACCAGTAATGAAATTTGTATCTACTATACAGAACTACAAATATGGAATTATTACTTATGGTGATTGTCCACTTCATATATTTAAATTGAAAAAACCAAAAATAAAATTAATGAAAGTCAAACGTCGAGTTTCTGGTTATCATGATATAAATTACTTTAGATTAAAGATTTTTTAGGCTTCTTCGAGTTTATGACTAACAAATTTGGAAAAATCTAAATTATTAAATACGTCTTAAAAGCCTTGATATATACTGCAGATTTTTTGGTAAGGAATCATAATCAATTTCATTATTTGTATAGGGAAGCTTAAGTTCCTTGATTTCTTCTTCAGAATATAAAGGTGCCCCATACTCAAGCCAGAATATATCAAAAACCCTATAATCTCCATCTATTAGTTGATTCCTTAGATCTGCAAGAAGTTGTAATAACGTGTCTTCATTTAAATAATCTTTCAAATCAGTTTTATTATTTTTATAACCATTGCGATCATTTTTTCTTAATGTTGCATAGGCATAACCATATTCAAGAACACAGTAAAAGGAAACAATAATACGATCTTTTACAATATTGATATTTACCCCTAGGTCCTCAAGACCATTAAATGCATAGCGTGCTATTTCTTTTTGTTTATCTGGGTCAGACTCTAAAAAAGCAACAGCAAATACCCACCAATCATAACTTTCTGAATACATTATATCATAATGTTTTTCTATTAAGGGCCACCAGCCACCTGGTAGATTATTAAAATCTCCCTTATAAAAAAAACTGGCAGCTCTATCATCGGGTCTAGTCCTACTAGATAAACTGCTCACCTCTTTTATTTCTTCTTGATTTAATGGTTGATCAATAGCTAAAAATTCATAAGATGTTGAACTATGATCTGCAGTAAAGCCTTTTCGAACACTTATTATTTTCATTATCTCCATCCTTTCATACTTATTATTTAAATTATCTCATTAATTCTTTGTAGCCAATCAGGATATAATTCTTCACCTTTTATCCATTCTTTAATTTCTTCCTCTCTTGCAAAAGGTACTCCTCCACTTGTATAACCAATTAAATCCTGGATTTCGTAAATAGTATTATTGATCCTTTTCATATAGTAATCTGATTTTTTTCTTCCGGTGTCAGAATCATATCTTTTAACTAGCCAATCATTATTCTTCAATTCCTTAACTGCTCTTTTTTGACCAACACCATAACGTTCCATATAGGTCCCTACACTTATATAACTATGGGTCTTAAAATAATTTTTAAGGTCACCTTTTCTACCATGTTTACCACAATTATTAATATCTCCAATAATTGGTTCAGGACAGCCAATATCATCTTCTTTTCTATTATTACTAAATACGCGGCAACCACCACAGTGATCTTTTGCCTTGCATATTCCACAAATACTGGAACGAAATACAATCTGGTTTCTAAAATCACGATATTCCCTCAATTTTTTAGAATTATTTGCTAATTCATTAAAATCTGTTTTTAAGATATTACCAATTTTAGTATCTTCAGTTATAAGTTGTGAACAGGGATAGATTGAACCATCAGGACCTATAGCAAGAATTCGATCAGCTGCTACACAACCTCTTATTCCTGCTTTTTTAGCTGTTTTAGGATTAATATTACGCTGTAAAAAACTCAAAGCGCAATCAAAGCGAAATCTAACACTATTATCATATTTAGAAATTATTTCTTTCATATTAGATTCAAAGTTTTTTAATTTTCTTGGTTTCACATTTTCCTGAAGCCAGCGTTTTTGATTATCATGAGGTTTGTATCTAAGTAAAACAATATTTTTAAACCCAACTTCTACTAATGATTGTATAATATAATTAAAATTATTAATCACCATTTTTGTTAATATCAGATTTACTCCAACATTAATTTGCATTTCCCGGGTGATTAAATATGATAGGTGAAGCTTTTCTAGATAATTTGTATCAGCTAATAATCTGTCTGCATCAATACCAAACTGTAAAGCTGTTAAATGAGAAGACATACTTTGGACTTTCTCACTATTGAAATTATCAATATTTGTAGTAATATGTACAACTAAACCACAATTTGCTGCATACTTAACTATATCCGCTATATCATCGCGAATTAAAGCTTCTCCTCCTCCAATAGCTAGTTGAAAGACCTTAGCTTTAGTTAATTTATCTATCATTAATTTTGCTTCACTAAAAGTCATTTCTTCAAATAAATCTTTGTGTCTTCTTGCATAACAATCAGGGCAGTTTAGATTACATCTATAAGTGGCTGCCCAATGAACAGTTTCAGGTGCACTTAAAAAAATATTATTTGACCAATTATGATTAATATCATAACTTAACTTACCCTTACTCCTATTACAATAAATAATCTTATTAAATAACACTATTTTATATTTAATTAATTCTTTAAGTACACTGGTTAAATCAGATATCTCAAACGAATAGTCTAATTTATTCATAAGATAGTATATCTCATTTTTAAATAATTGATGATTTTGTTCTAACAGTTGTAATAGAACAAATGTTTCTCGATCCACATCAAGGGTATTACCCGTATTTTTATTAAAAACAAGTCCACCAAAGTATTCTTTGCGTAAAACCACATTGTTATTTAAATAGTATTGGTATTTCAACATTTATATACCCTCACTTTATTTAATACTTTAAATTTATATAATTTCTAAAAAAAACAAAAAAATATATTTATTGATCAATTATTTTTAGTTACACTATGTAATCTGGGGTGTAAATATTGGAATTAAAAAACAAATATTATATATAACTACCTCTTCTTTTGGAAAAGTATTAGTAAGAATATAGTACTCATGTCTATTTTTTTATATCTTGTCGATCAATAAGTCGTTGAATTTATCTATAATTTAGACCTATAGGATTAAGTTCGGTGGTTTTCATAACGCATCCATTGTCATTGAAAAATTGTTTTATATTATTTTTGATCATAATTACGCCTTTTAGAATACAGTTTTATGTAAGACTTTATGGTAAAAAGCCTACTATTTACTGCAAGTATACCATACATTTTATTAGTAATAAATGTTTCTCAATATATGAATAGCAGGTGATTAGAGTTTAATTAAGTTGTTTTTTTACTAATAGTAGCCGTGAAAGCCTTAAGTATGGTAATAGATGGGATGAAATGTCAAAAATAATTATATAATCGGTTAAATCAATTTTCTGATAAATTTAAATTGATTTGAACCTTAATAGTTTGATTATTTTTATTAAATATCATCAAATTCATCTTTAATATATTTTTCAAATTTTATATTTGGTAACTTTCTTTTTTTATTTCTCATTTTAGTTATTATTGTTTCAATTCTATTTATAGGTTTACCAGTTTTATGATGATATTCAAATAAAATATCAAAAGTTAATAAATTATTGATTTCATTATTATCAATTAATGGTCTAATATCTTTTAAGTTATTGCAAGCGGTATAATTGTCCATAGTTTTTGCAATTGCAATAGCTGCAGATTCACCTTTACCTTTACCCATATTTCTCAATTTAGTATATTCATAAAAAGCTTTACTGTCACTATCTATCTCAATTATCTTGAATATATTTTTGTTTATAGCATCTAATAAATCTTCATAAACCCATTTGTACTTGCTATATCTTTTTAAAAAACTAAATTCATCCACTACTACTTGAGGGACAAGCATTCTTCCACTATATAAATTTGTTAAAATATCAATTCTCTTTATCCAAATAAAGGAAGCAAGACAGTCATTATCAAAAACTAGTTTAATATCAGTCTGATATATTAAGTTAGCATCACTCATCATCTCTATCTCCAAAAACTAGATCACCATAACCACCCTCAATAAGATATTCATTATATCTACTCTCTGAAATAATATCACTTTCTAAAGCTTGTTTAGCTAATTCAGCATATTCAGATTCTACAACTATATTTTTATTAATTTTAGGTTTTGTATATAATTCTACTGAATACCCATATCTTCTAGCCTCTCTGATTATATTTATATCCTTTAAATCTTCATATTTTTTATTATTTATATGATTATCTAGTTTAAGTCGTAGAATAAGTGCTTGATGACTGATTTTAAAATAATTTTCTAAATATAGACAGTCTGATATATCAACTATATTTTTATTTTTTTTAGTCAATCTTTTCTTTAAATGAAAGTTTAAGGCTTCTCGGGGTATTAACAAATAAGAAGCAAAAGTATCAGCTTCTTTTTCTAAACGTTCTTGTTCTCCGTTTAAATTCACATTATATTTCAGATGATAATATTCATGTGCAGCAGTAAAATACTGGCGACCTAATGATGTATCAATATTTATTAAAATTGCCTGTATTTCACCTTTTCTGATAAATAGTCCGTATAAATCACTATCAATGGGCATTTTAATAATACTTATATTAGCATTAAATTTTAATACTTCGAAAATATTTATAGATGTTGTACTGCTTAATCCAAATTCATTTCTGGTTTCTATAGCTCTTGTTTCAGCCAGGAGATTATTAGCCCCGTTCATTTACCTTGCCTCCAGTAAATTTTTTAATTCATACAAATTATTCACAAAATTCTTTGCCCATTCAATTTTTTCTAAACCGTCAATAGAAATATCTGTTGAACGATGAGCTATTTCTAATTTTTTTTCTTCGTCTCTTCCTCCAATAAAGTATTCAATACTTTTACCATATAAATTAGAGAATTTATTCAGTAAAGATAAATTAATTTTTCTGGCACCTGTTTCATAATAAGATATTTGACTTCTTTTTTTACCGATAAAATCAGCTACCTGTTGTTGTGAATAATTCATTTCCAGACGAGCTTCTTTTAGCCTTTTTGCTATTTGCTCATAATTTAACATTATGATCACCCTTTCATTTAATTCATGTATTTATATTGTAACAAATATGTTACTAAAATACAATTATAAATTACTAATGTAACATATAATACAAAAAACAATCTCACTAGAATTCAAATAATTTCAATGAGAGAACTAGTGTTTAATAGAAATAAAATATTTTTATTATATAAAGGACATTTGTCCTATTATATAAGATAAGAAAAATTCACAAAAAGTAAGTAAATTAATTTTTACGATACTTAGTCTTCCACAAAGCCATTGGGTGATATTTTATCCGAGCCAAAATTTCTTGGTCATCAAATAACAATTCGGGAGCATATTGATTATTTTCAAAACGTTCCAGAAACTCAATTTCATTTTTATGTAAAATCATCAAATCATTAATATATTCTTTTACAATCTTTTTGGCTCAATTTAAATTAAAATCATTATTACTTCCTATGACAGGTATCAAATCAGTTCTTATTTTATGTTTAGTTATTGAGTCAATTGCTTTAGTATCAAAAATTTTGTCAATTTTATTAGAAGAGATAGCCGCATAAAATATTACACCTTTATTTAATATTATTTTTTCTTTCTCATCAAACAATCCAAAATTAATTAAATTTCTAATATCATATAAATCTCTTGCTGCAGCTCTATTAAATAATGCATTAATTTTACTTGCATAAATCTCAATCGGAGCTAGTGTTTTTATTCGATAATTACTAGAAAAATATTCGGTTATAATTGGACGTTCTTGTGCACATAGTATATGAGAACGCAGAGAATAATTAATTTCAAGTTTAATATTATCAAGATTTCCACCTGTTTTTGTGTACTTTTAAATCCATGAATCAAGACTATAAGGTGTTTTGCTTTTAGGGCTTTTTTTATATCCTTGTGAATCCATAAATCTATCAATAACAGTATTTATCTTTTCCCGCTTTTTAAGCATTTCATCACGACTATCAGTTTTCAGATAGTCTAAGTCAATATCAACTGATAATCGAGGTAAATTAAAAATTGTTAAATTTATTGCAGTTCCCCCTTTTAGTGCAAGGTTTTCCTGAAGTAATGAATTTGTATTAAAATATTCTAAGATATCTGCTAATCTTAAAACTTTTTCTAATGTATCTCTTATAAATCCTAAACTTTTGGCTTTTCTTCCTAAATATACTTTATCGTAATTAGACAAGTTTATCACCACTTTGATTAGTTATAGAAAATAAATTATTTGGAACAACTAGCTTCCATTCATTATTATAGTAATTATCATCATTACTTTTTTCCGTCAAATAGCGTGTGCTCTTTTCAATTTTTCTTTTACAATATTTAAAAAAATCATTCGATAGCTGCATTTTTTCTTTATAATGAGAAAGTAAATATCCAGTTTTTTGATATAGAACCTGTATATCATATAATTCTAAATAAGATTTTAACTTGCTTTCATCAAGGTAATTTATGTTTTCAAGACAATTTAATAATTCTTCAAGTCCTCCTATTTTTCTAAAATCTTTTATATTATCTATTACCGTTCTTTCTAAATCAGTCACTCTAACACCAGAAGTATTTTTAGGTTCTATAACTCCCGTTTTTGTTTTTGAATGAACATACTTATATTTTATATTTTCAAATTCAAAATCTCTAAATTTTGTTTCAGATGATATATATACTATATAATAAACTTGATTTGCTAACCCATAAAATTCAAAAGCACTATGATGAGATATATATGCTGTATCTGTAACGGCATAAGCAATTTGATATTTTGATGCAACTACTTGACCTGTTGCAGGATTAATACAAGAATAGATTTTTTTCTGATTTTTTTGACTAAATCTTTTTTCATTAATCGATCAAGAAGGGAATATGCTGTTTTAACATTATTATGTGTTAATTTTTTTTCATCTTCAATAGAAAAAACATCATATTGAGCTAATTCTTTATATCCAACCACTGCAACCACTTCCTTTATTAATTTATCTTTAGTCTTTATTTTAAAAGAATTATGTTATATTTTTAAAATAACAATATTTAGTATTATTAATAATAATTTGTTTTCAATTTCCTCTTTCTTTAATTCTA
>JAIPEV010000089.1 GCA_021736965.1 Halanaerobiales bacterium
ATATATTCATTACTTCTTATAGACATTAACCTCTGGAGTAACAAGAGGAATAATTACTGGATTTCCAGGTTTAAGTCCTACTACATCATCATTCATTACATAGATTTGATTAATATGAGCAACAGGAACTAATACTTTATCTTCAGCTAAGGTTTTTCTTAAGACCTTACTATACATTTCTTCACGAACATTTTGATCAGAACTACTTCTTGCAGTTTCTAACCATTGATCTATTTGTTTATTTTCATAAAATGACTTATTTAAAGAACCATCAGATTTAAACCAACGATATAACCAGTACTCGGGATCAGGATCAGAGACAAAGCTTAACATATATACTCCAATTTCACCTGCACCTAACTTATCCCACATTGTACCGAATTCCATGACTTGAGCCTGTGCTTTGAATCCAGCCTGTCTTAAAGATGTTACTAAAGTTTCTACAACTTTTATCCTTGAACTATCAGAACTTGGCACATAAATATCTATAGTGAAATCATTGTCAATAATACCTTCACTTTTTAGTTGATTAACCATTTCTTTTGCTTGAGCAGGATTAAAGTTAACCCTGTTTTCTTTTAGGTACTTTCTTTGATCAGGCCATAAAGTTGGTGGAACAAAGGAGTAAGCTGTTTCACCCTTAGGACCATAGATTTGAGGAGCAATCTGTTCAATAGGGCTTGCCATTAAAAAGGCTTTTCTAAACTTCAGATTATTAAAAGGTTCCATCTTATCATTAAAACCAAAGAAGTGAACTCCTCCACCAGCTGCAGATTTGATTTGAAAACCTTCTTGGCCTTCAAAGTTTTCTAACTGTCCAACATCAAGGTTTACGGCTAAATCAATACCTCCACTTCTAAGCTCCATTGCCTGAACAGAAGGTTCAGGTATCGGCCTAATAATTACTTTTTCAAGTTTGGGTTTTTTCATCCAGTAGTTTTCATTTCTGACAAGTTCTATCTTTGTATCAGGTACCCACTCTTTTAGTTTAAAGGGACCTGCTCCAATTGGATTTCTTGAAAACTTATCAGAACCTACTTCTTGAAGATAGTCTTTTGGTACAATACCAAAGGTCATTGCTAACATAAAGGGAGAATAAGGTTCTTTTAAAACAAACTTAATAGTATAATCATCGATTACAACAATTCGATCAATAATAGTTACCTTACCCCTTAGACCGGAACCATTTTCAGGATCTAGGATCCTCTGATAGGTAAACTTAACATCTTCAGCGGTTAAAACTTGCCCATTATGAAATTCAATACCTTGTTGTAAATGAAAAGTATAGGCGGTACCATCTTCTGAGACATCCCAATCATAGGCAACTCCGGAAACTATCTTATTGTTTTTGCCATACTCTACTAAACCATCAAAAATTAAACTGTTAACTCTTTCATTGACAGAAATATCAGCAAAACCTGGATCTAAACTACTTACATCTGCTTCAAAACCAATTACCAGGGTTTGATCATCTTGGGCAAAAACAGCAAAAGAAAATATACTTACTAAAAGTAATGTTATTAAGGTTAAAGAAAATAATTTGTTATTCAACTCTGATCACTCCTTTTATTTTTTATTTTATTTAAAAACTCTTTAAAAATCAATAGTTGCTCAGGATAGTAAGAAAACATTATTTCGGGATGCCACTGGACAGCCCAGACATTTTCATATTTTGTGCTTTCAAATCCTTCTATAAGACCATCAGGACTATAGGCAGTTTTAATCAGGTTATCACCTAGTTTTCTAACCGCCTGATGATGAAAACTATTTACTTCTATAAGATCTTGATTAAATATTGATGATAAGATACTATCCTTTTCAATAGATACGGGATGGATCTTTTTACACTTAGGGAATCTGCCTCCAAAATGCAAGTATTCAGTCTCTAGATCCTGTTTAATGTCCTGGTAAATATCTCCACCGAAATAGATATTTAAAAGCTGAAAACCCCTACAAATTCCCAGGATCGCTTTATCTTTTTTTAGGGCAAGTTCAATTAATTTTAACTCTTGTTTATCTCTAATACCATCTAAAAATTTAATCTTTTTGTAACTGTACTTATCATAATTTTCAGGATCAATATCATAACCACCGGTTAGTAAGATCCCATCAACAGTATCTACTAGTTCACCCATTAAGGTATTATCTTTATAGGTTTTTCTAATCTGTGGTGATACTATCGGTAAACCTCCAGCTTCTAATACGGCATTCACATAGTTTTGTGAGACCATTCCATAGTCGAAGTCACTTAACATTTCAAAGTTTTTACCTAATTTATAGCCTTCTCTTAAAAATGATGAAACAAGTATTTTAGGTCTAACCATCAAACCCAACTCCTTTAATGTAAACATTTTACTTTGATAACCCATAGCAGATATATTAAAATTATAATCATGATAATATTAGTAATATTTATATTATACCAATTAAATAGCAGTCAAGCAAATAGTAAAATATCTTTTAAGTAAAATTAATATTAATTAGTTAGATATTAAAGAAGGAAATTAATAAATAATCAAGAATAGATAAATAGAAATTTATCTAAAAATAGGGGGAAAAAAATGTCTAAGATTATTGATGGAAAAAAGATAGCAAAGAACATCAGAATGGAATTAAAAGAAGAGATTACTAAATTAAAAAATGAGGGTAGAGCCCCGGGTTTAACAGTTGTTATGGTTGGTAATAATCCTGCATCAGAAACATATGTTAGCATGAAGGAAAAAGCAGCTGAAGAGATTGGGATTAACTCTAAACTAATTAAAAAAGAAGAATCAATTTCAGAAGAAGCCCTTTTAAAACTTATTGATCAATTAAACAATGATAATACTGTAGATGGTATCTTAGTACAACTACCATTACCAGATCATATCGATGAAAAGAAGGTTATTGAATCTATTAAAGCAGATAAAGATGTAGATGGTTTTCATCCGATCAATACCGGAAGATTATTTAGTGGCCAGGAAGATGTATTAAGATATGAGGCATGTACACCTCTTGGTATTATCAGACTATTAGAAAGAGAAGGAATTGAAATTGATGGCAAGAATGCAACAATAGTTGGTAGAAGTAATATTGTTGGTAAACCGATCGCACACTTGCTATTAGAAAGACATGCAACCGTTACAATATGTCATTCACATACAAAAGATCTTAAAGCAGAAATAAAACGGGCAGATATTGTTGTAGCAGCTGTAGGAAGACCTGAGATGATTACAGGAGATATGATTCAGGAAGGTGCAGTTGTAATCGATGTTGGAATAAATAGGGTAGGTAAAAAACTACTTGGAGATGTTGAGTTTAAAACTGCTAAAAAGGTCGCTTCTAAGATAACACCCGTTCCAGGTGGGGTAGGTCCAATGACAATAGCAATGCTTATGGAAAATACTGTTAAGGCTAGAAAGTATCATGGAGTATAATATAGACAAAATCTATTCGGTCTCTCAGGTAAGCAATTACCTGGAGGCCTTATTTAGTACCGACCAAGTTTTACAGGATATCTGGGTAAAGGGAGAAGTATCAAACTTCTATAAAGCAAAGTCAGGTCATTTATATTTCACAATAAAAGATGACAAATCTCAACTTAAAACCGTTATGTTTAAATACAAAAGTTATAATCTAGATTTTGAAGTTGAAGATGGGATCGAGATAGCAGTTCATGGTTATATTAATGTATATAAAAATAGGGGAGAATACCAGCTTTATGCAGATCAAATCCTACCAGAGGGAAAAGGTAGTCTCTATCAGGCTTTTGAAAAGCTAAAAGAAAAGTTAAAAGAAGAAGGCCTTTTTGAAGAATCAATAAAAAAGAAAATACCGCTTATTCCAAAAAAAATAGGTATCGTTACTTCTCCAACAGGTGCTGCAATTAGAGATATACTTTCTGTTGTTAATAGAAGGTTTACAAATGTTTCGATTTTAATTGTCCCCTCATTAGTACAGGGTGAAAAAGCAGCAGATGAACTCATAGAGGGAATTAAGTATTTAAATTCAAGAGAAGATATCGACTTAATTATTGTAAGTAGGGGTGGAGGCTCTATTGAAGATCTCTGGCCCTTTAATGAAGAAAAAGTTGCTAGAGCTGTTTACCGATCGAAGATACCTGTAATTAGTGGGGTTGGACATGAAACTGATTTTTCAATTACAGATTTTGTGGCTGACTTAAGGGCTCCAACTCCTTCAGCAGCAGCAGAGTTAGCAATTGCAAATAGAGAAGAGATAGAAAATCAACTTACTAATCTATCAAAAAGATTATTTCAGAATCAGAAAGCCAAGTTAAAAAGCGCTAAAGATAGATTAAGTTCATTAACTAAGCGGCGGGTCTTTAAAAAACCAGAAGAACTTTTTACTGAAAAAATGCAAAAGATAGATCAATTGGCCAGAGAACTTAATTGGAATATGGAAAAGATGATTAACTCAAAAAAAGAAAAGTTTAAGCTCTTAAGTGGAAAACTTGATACCTTAAGTCCTTTAAAAACGGTTAAAAGGGGATATAGTATTACCTATGATCAACAAGAGAAACTTATCAGAAAGATAAAAGAGGTAAAGCCTGGTGATCAGATTAAAACTACTTTAATTGATGGTAAGATAATAAGTAGTGTTAAAAATATAGATCAAAGTGGTGGTATAAATGAGTAAAAAGCAGTTAACTTTTGAAAAGGCTATTAAAGAACTTGAAGAAATAGTTAATCAACTAGAAGAAGGAGGATTACCATTAGATAAGTCTCTTAACAAATTTAGTAAAGGTATTAAATTAATCAAATACTGTAATGAAAAGTTGAATGAAACTTCTAAAAAGATTGAAGTTCTGATCAAAGAAGGTAAAAATATAAAAAAGATAGTTCCTTTTGAAGATGAGTTTGGCCAGTAGTAATACAATCTACTAAAGATGGAGGTTTTTTAAAAAAATGGAAATATTAAAAAAACTAAAAAAGGACCGTAGGAACTTAATCAAAGCAATCCAAATTGTCCAAAAAAACAAAGGATATGTTTCAGATGATTCCATAAGAAATATTGCCAACTACTTTGAAATTCCTATAGTAGAAGTAGAAGGTGTATTAAGTTTTTATGCCCAGTTTAAAAGAACTGCTCCCGGCAAGTATCAATTAACAGTCTGTGATGGTACAGCTTGTCATGTTCGAAACTCACAGGATATTATTGATATTATTACTGATGAACTCAAGATTAAAGACGGAGAAACAACAAAAGATAATAAGTTTACTTTAGAAACAGTTTCATGTATAGGTGCTTGTGGATTAGCACCGGTAATAACAGTTAACAAAAAAGTATACGGAAAGATGACTCCCAAAAAGATTAAAAAGGTCTTAAAGGAATATAAAGGGGAGGTTAAATAGTGATTAATACTAGAGAAGAATTAGATAAAGCAGTAAAAAAATCAAAAAAACTAATTAAAGATGAGGGATTAAAAATATTAGTTTGTGCAGGAACAGGTTGTGTTGCAAACGGTTCTTTAGATGTATTTGATGAACTTAAAAAACAAGTTAAAGAACTTAACTTACCCATAAAAGTAGAATTATTTGATGATAAAAATACAAAAGATAATGTTACAGTTAAAAAGAGTGGTTGTCATGGTTTCTGTGAACAAGGACCTTTAGTTAAGTTTGAACCAATCGGCATTTTATATCGCGGTGTAAAAAAACGCGATGTTGAAGATATAGTAAACAAAACTTTAAACAATGGTGAAATAGTTGAGAGATTACTATATAAATCACCTGATAAGAAAAGTTATTCAAAAGAAGAAGAGATACCTTTTTATGTTAATCAACAAAGGGTAACTTTAAAAAACTGTGGTAATATAGATCCTGAAGATATTAATGATTATCTAGCTGAAGATGGATATCTTGCGTTGAGCAAAGTTTTGTTTGAATATACTCCGAAAGAAGTATGTAAAATTGTTAAAAAATCTGGTTTAAGAGGTAGAGGTGGAGCAGGGTTTCCAACTGGATTAAAGTGGAACTTCACAAGAAAAGCTAAATCAGATCAAAAATATGTAATTATTAATGGTGATGAGGGAGATCCTGGTGCATTTATGGATAGAAGTGTAATGGAAGGAGATCCTCATAGAGTAATTGAAGGATTAATAATAGCAGGTTACTCAACAGGTGCAACTAAAGGATATATATATGTAAGAGCAGAATATCCATTAGCTGTAAAAAGATTAAAAAAAGCAATTAAAGATGTAAAGGAAAGTAATATATTAGGTAAGAATATTTTAGAAAGTGGTTTTGACTTTGATTTAGAGATAATTGAAGGTGCAGGAGCGTTTGTATGTGGTGAAGAAACGGCATTAATGGCATCAATTGAAGGGAATAGAGGTATGCCAAGGCCCAAACCACCTTTTCCAGCGAACTCAGGTTTATGGGGTAAACCGACCAATATTAATAATGTTGAAACGATAGCTAACATACCAAATATTATTTTAAAGGGTTCTGATTGGTTTAGTAGTATTGGACAAGCAAATAGTACAGGTACAAAGACTTTTGCTTTAACCGGTGATGTACAAAATACAGGTTTAATTGAAGTACCAATGGGTATTACATTAAAAGAGATAGTATTTGATATTGGTGGTGGAATAAAAGACGGTAAAGAGTTTAAAGCTGTCCAGATAGGTGGACCATCAGGTGGTTGTTTAACAAAAGAGCATTTTGACCTTCCCTTAGACTATGATTCATTACAGGAAGCGGGTGCAATGGTAGGATCTGGTGGTATGGTTGTTATGGATGAAGAAACCTGTATGGTTGAAGTTTCAAGATTTTTCTTAAGTTTTACTCAAAAAGAATCATGTGGTAAATGTACTCCTTGTAGAGTTGGAACAAAGAGGATGTTAGATATTTTAGAAAGAATAGTTGCAGGTAAAGGTAAAAGTGAAGATTTGGATAAGTTAAAAAAACTTGCTATTACAGTTAAAGAAACTTCACTTTGTGGTCTAGGAAAGACAGCACCTAATCCAGTATTAACTACATTAAGATATTTTAAAGATGAATATATATCACATATTGAAGATAAAAAATGTCCATC
>JAIPEV010000152.1 GCA_021736965.1 Halanaerobiales bacterium
TAAAATTTTATGGAATATTCTTTCTATTTAATAGTATATTTCTTCTTCACTTTCAGGTTCTTCTACTAAAGTTATACTTTCCGGATATTCATCAACTTTAAATCCTGATTTCTGTTCTAGAAAAATTACTAAATCTCTTTCAGTTGCAGTTTCAAAAGTAATATCTCTATTTGCTTCCAGAGGACTTAGTTCCAGAGTAGTATCAATATTTCTAATATATCTGTTAACAGCTTCACTTTCAGATGTTACTATATTATTATCAGTAAATGTTATTTCAAACTCAATTTCGTTATTATCTGGACTACCTATATACCTACCTCTAATCACTTTGTAGACCTCCCTTAATATGCGATACCTCTCATAATTGATAATACTGTATTGAACTCACTAATATGCTCCTTGAAAAATTCTAGTTCTTTTCTGTGCATAAATTCTACACCTTTACTCACAACTTCAGTACCTTTTGTGCTATCATTGTAAACTCTACCCATATAGTTATTCATAAATCCTGCTTCATAACCTCGAATATTATTATAACCATTTAATCTTTGAAATTCAGCCCCTATATCTTCAGTTCTCTCTATAAAAAATCCTCTAATATGATGTCTAACTTCCATATTCTGTTCATGAACTGCATGTAGCATTTCATGAATATAAGTTGTATCTTCTGGACCTACTCCTAATTTAGAACTATTATACTGTATACCATTAATTTGAGGATTATACCTACCTAATGCACCTAAATCATCTTTAAAAGTTACTTCTACTCTATCTTCAAGTCTATATAAATAATTATTGTCTACATTATTAGTCAACCAATCATGAGCTTGATTAACTCTATCTTCATAATCCTGATTAGGGAAAGATGAATATTCTTCATCAAGTATATTATCAACATCATCATTACTTATAAAACCTTTATGATTTTTTAATATAGTTTCTCTCATTTCATCAATAACATCATCATCATCTATTTCTTCAAAAGCATTATCAACTATATACTGTGCTTTTTTCATTTCAAGCTCATCTTCAAATCTATCCATTATTGCTTCATCTGGTTTATTAAAATCTAAAGGAGCTTCATCATAGATATTATTTCTATACCGTATTTCATCATAATCTTGCAACTGTTCATATAAACTTTTATTATTAAATTCATCAATAAAATCTTCTAGATTATCTGTAGCTGTAATAGTCTGTCTCATTCCATTATTATCCATAACTTCTACTCTAGTATCACCATCTATATTATTAGTTCTTATTCTCATGCTTCTATCTTCTAACATATCATTTTCTCTTAGAATATTTTTATTTATTTGATGGTTAACTTTATCTGTGTAGTTATATTTTCTTCTTGCCATCTCTAATTTTAATTCTTCATCATCATTCAATTCAAATTGGTCATAATCATTGTATATATTATTCAAATGTTCTTTGTGTCCTTCTCTATTAAAGTTACCATCTGCATCAAAAGAGTCATTCAACTCATTAGGGATATATTCCGGAGTTTCCCTTTCATCACTTTCCTCTGTAACAGGTAGTAGAGTACATCTACAATTAATAATGTTACTTGCACTTCCTGAAGGGTCACCGGGATATTCCAAACTCTCATTTTTTACTGTAAAGTTTTTATCCATATCCACAGTTTGATTATGTGCCTGTCTGTGAGCAGGTCTTGTCCTTTCATCCAATGCAGATAACCATGTTTTTCTTTCAACAACTCCTGTCTGCCTATAACCTTCATATGCTCCCAAATTTGCAGAACCATTAACTTCAGTTCTTGCTATCATTTCTGAACGATTAGCTTTAGCACCATCAAATATATCTGTAACCCTATTTTCTAAATCAGGAATACTTTCTCCTTCTCGTACACCTTCGATAAGACTACCTTTTAGACCTTCCCAAGTAGTTTCATTTACATTTTCTGCAAAATGTTGTTCCTTAACTCTTAAAAAGTTTTCTACTCTAGGATTATCTAAATCAAAATCAATAGCAGTTTGAGCAATATCAAGGTTATCAATAGAACTTTGTCCAAAATCCCGAATAGTTTCTTCATAATAAGGAATACCTTGCTCCATAAAATATTCTGCTTCTTCATTAACATCAAATAACATTTCTTCAATTTCCCTATCAGATAAATCCTTAGTTTCAAGGCCATGATTACTTTTATATTCTTCCATATTGTTAATAATCATATTGTACTGTCTGTCAAATAATTCTACCATTAATTCCTTAAAATCATCTTCATAAGGGCTTTGTTTTTTAATATAATCTATCCACAATTTTATATGCTCATAACTGTAATAAGGTAGATTACTGGATATCACTTTTAATTCAGTTTTGGTGAATACATCAATATTATTCGCTATTACAACTTTTTTTTTAATAGTTCATCACGAATACTTGCTGTCTGCATATTAGTAGATAAATTAGCCTGATGTTCTGTTAAAGTTATATCCATATCAGGTCTTTCCTGTCTACCATCTGCAACTCTGGCTTCATTTAAAGTAATATAATTTGATTTTACCTTACTGTTAATTCTTTTTACTCTATCATTTTCATTTTCCTTTAATGCTTCAATCTCTGATAAATCTGCTTCAATATAAATATCATCTTTATACCTACTTGCTAATTCATTATTCAATTTAGTAACTAAGTCATTAACATCATGTAGAATAGTATCTTCCCAAAATGATTTCTTAGCTTCACGTTTATTATTGTAACTACTTGCTTCAGGTAGACCAACAAATATAGGGTCAACTTCAAATAAAACACAAATATCTATCACAGTCCAACGCTTTAATTTCGGAAAGTCTAAGTCTTTATGTGTTTTACCTATTTCTTTCCAGTCTACACCTCCTTCCAGTAATAGAGGTTTATGAGCATTTTGTGTTCCTGTATATCTATCCTGTACCTGTTTTTTAGCTCTAGCATATTCTGCATCATCCATTCTACTATCACTTACAAAAGCACCATCTGGTCTTGCTGCATTATCGAAGAATATCTTATTCCATTTCTGGATACTATTACTTGTATCTATAGTTTGAGCACCTGCTTCTACTGGGCTCATTCCATAATAGTCATTAGTAGGGTCAAGCAACTTAAAATGTAATACTTCTAGATTATCAAGAGTATGCTTCCTACCATTGACCTTATAAATATAACTTTCAATAAAGTTTTGTTCACTAGGTTTAACTGTAATCCTATCAGGCCTTAGATAATATAATTCTTCAGGCTGACCTTGTGGGTTCATTTCTGATAGATGTAAATAACTGTTACCTGATAGTAACCTTGACATCTGCCAGAACTCTTTTAAAGTTTGTTCTGAATAATGTTCGTTTGGCTTATCAAGTAACTGTTTTAGTGGATGATTAGGTAGTTCTTCATCTTCACCATCATCTGTTTTCTGCTTCACAACTAAAGGCACAGAACTTAACGCTTTTGCTCTTTCCCTGATTACCCTATAGACATAAATACTTTTCTTGTAACCTTCTTCAGTATTATTTCTATAGTTACTATTAAACCACTTAGCAGTTGAATTTAAAACATTATTTATAATCTGAAATGGTTTCAATTTCCTCTCAGAGTAGGTTTCCATTTTATTACTGCTACTTTTAGTTGCTTTTTTGAGTGGATTTACCATGTTATTCCTCCTCACTTAAACTGTATAGTCCATAAACTAAATGTGTCATAAAAGGTTTAAATCCTATTGACATACCTATTAAAAATATCCCTGCACTTAACTTAACTGCTGTCATTCCAAAAATATCATATAAACCATAAGTCAGTAAACACCAACCTATTAATAATGAAATATAAGTTATAATTTCTTTAGTATATTTCAACATAACTATAGACTCCTTATTCGTGGACCAGCTTCATTCAGCATCAGTTCAGTCATAGCCCAAACTAAAGCATCTAACCTATCCGGACTATCTTCTCCGGGTTGCCAAGTACATAACTGGTCTTCTAATTTACTAAACTGCTTTTTGTGATAAACTTTTTCCTGTTCATAAAGTGAAGCAACCGGTTCTGCTCTAAGTGCTTTACCTCTAGAAGCATGTACCTTTTTATAACTTACATTTTTATTAACACTTCTCAAAGTCGACTCCACCATATCACCACCTTGATTAACTTCTCCTACAATCTTATCTGCAGAGAATTTTTTATATAATGCTATAGCTCTGGAAGCCCATGTTGCTGGACTATAAATACCAGAACCATCATGTAATATATAACCTCGATTGTCTACTCCTAAACCTGCAACTATAATACCTGTTTCATCAGAACTGTCAGTATTAGACATAGCTGGGTCTATCGCAACAACTATTCTCTTTAAATTAGGCATATCATTTCTATCTACATATTTGAATAAATCATAGCTCCACAATGCTCCCGGACTATCTGATAATACTTCAGCATGTATTTCCTGTCTACCTAACCTTGTACCTTCATATTTTCCAATAACCTTTTTATAGAATGAGGAAGGTAGATTAGCTCGGTTTGCATAAGTAGAACCTTTTGTAACATGAGTATTTTCATCTTTTGCAAGTTCTCTAATAACAGGTATCGGTCTAGGAGTTGTAGTAACTATAGTTTGTGGATTCTCACCTAATCTTAAACCAAACATTAGATTATCCCAAGTTTCCTGTGCATAATCCCAACTTGCTAACTCATCAGCCCATGCTTTTTCATGCTGTGGTCCTCTTAATTGGTCAGGATTAGCACCTGAATATATATGAGCTTCTGCTCCATTGTGAAATATTATCTTTCTTTTAGAAGCTATATATTTCGGCTGTTTTTCTGGTGGAAATATATTTAAAAGTCCTGACTCACCTTCAATCATAATATCTCTAGCATCAGCAGGAGTTTCCGCAACTAGTGCAATTCTTCTAACTCCATCTTTAATCCATTTCCTAACTGTTTCTGCTCCTGTTCTGGTTTTGCCCCAACCTCTACCTGCAAGTATTAACCAGTTCGACCAATCTCCTTCTGGAATACGCTGTTTAGGTCTAGACCACCAGAACTCCCAGTCATACTCTAAAGCCCTAGCTTCTTCTTCAGTCAATTTATCAAAGAATTTATTCCTTTTCTTCTCTGGAAGCGATGCTATCAATTGTGCTCTTGACTTTTTCTTTTGCTGAACGCTCAATTTCAATAGCACCACCATCCTTACCTGTAATTTCTTGTTCTAGTTTAGTAGCAACTTCTTTAATACCATTAATCTCCCATTGTTCCTTTCTACAATTCCTCATAATCTGTGATGCAATCTTAAACTGTTTTAATCTGTTAAAATCCTTTTCCTTGAATAATGTATTATAAGCACCACGCCTGATATTAGTAATAATTTTTTCATATTCTTCCCTTAACTGTTTTTCCTTTTCAGCTTTTTCTTCAATCATTTTTTCTGTGGCTTTTTCTTCAATTTTATCCTCTAATCTACCTTTTTCCCAACCATCACGTTTTGCTTTATTTGCACCATATTTAGCATGAAATCCATATTCATCAGATAATTCTGCCATAGAATATTTTCCTGTTTCATATTTTGCTTTAATTTCAGCCCATGGATAAGACATAAATACCACCTCTATTCCTTAGTGGGTTTCCAGCCTTTATCAAAACCATCCTTACTTCCATGTTCTAACATTGTACCACTATCATAAAGACGGTCTACTTCTTCCCACTCCATTTGTAGTTTATCCATTACTTCTTCTTTTGTCAAACCTTCATCATCTATCAAATTTTTCACAATATCTGCCATAGATAAAACAGCATGACTTCCTCTAGCTCTATTGTGTCTTACTGTAGCCATAACCTGTTCAGAATGCTTACTAATATTTAATTCTACAACTGGAACTTTACCATCTGTCATTTCACTAACTTCTGCATCTGCACTTACTCTCCATCTGTGATAACCATCTATAATTTCAAAACCATCACCTTCCGGTCTAACTACTATAGGCTGTGTCCAACCATTAGCTAAAATACTAATTTTCAGTAACTCCAATTCGGGAGGTGGGACATTATTAGGATTATAATTGTTAGCTGAAAGTCTATCCCTGTCTATCCAACTTACATTATTTACTGGCTGTGTTTTCATCTTTCCACTCCCTTAATGCTTGTTCATATTTTTCCCTATCATGAGTACCTGCTTGTGCTTGATTCCTATCCTTCAAATCACCTTTAATAACTTTTCTCAACAGCAACTTCCAAGATACCCCGGACTCTGGATGTGGAGTTTCCGGTAAAATAGGCTGATTAGTCTTTTTATAGTGTAACTTGATATACTGTTTAATCATCTTAGCAAGTTTCTTTTGAGTCTTTTTATCATACTTTTTAATAAAATGAGTTAAAAATTCTTCCCAACTCATATCATCCGGTTTCTGTGGTAACTTTTTGTGGCTGTAAAGTTCAGTAGTAGCCCACCTTCTAGCTGTGGATACACCCGGAACTCTACCTACCATATCATTCCAATCTTCAGGGAATAACTCATTATGGATAGTCAATTGCTTTACTGGTTCTGCACCAAAAGGATTAGATACTCTCTGACTATGAGGTTTTATTCCCATTTTGTCAAGTACATCATAATACTCATTATAATCCCAACCTAACTTTTTTGGTGCTGTCCAAACATCATTTGTAGTCCAGTCATATATCGGATATACCTTGTAATGTTCAGGACCGGCAGTCTTATCTCTCATTTTAATGAAATAGTTATCTTCTTCCCTTCTTGCTACAGCTCTATATCTAGTTAAACTTTCCTGTGCTCTAATACCAAGCATAATACCAATTTTCTTATCATGCGGCATAATCAAACCTGAAGCAGAAGAATGATTATGATTATCCTCCTGCCTAAAACCTTCTATATCGTTTCTAGTTATTACATCTTCATTATCAGGCATATCTCTTACCCACAAATCTTCCTT
>JAIPEV010000090.1 GCA_021736965.1 Halanaerobiales bacterium
TGAAGATACTACTATATCTACTAAGTCATCTCCCTCTTTAATAATAGGTAATCTTATACCCCTAGCTTGAGTACCAACTGTTCTCATCTACTTCACCTCTTATATACTTTATTAATATTTTTACGGTACAGGTTAATTATAGCAGACAACAAAGTATTATAGCAAATCTAAGGATAAAATTATTAAAAAAATATTCTTTTATTAATTAAAATGAGGATGTTAAATTTATTTGGAATATTTTATCTTAGAATTACCAAATACAACACTAGATTTTAAATTCAAAATGTAGTTATCATTTTTTTTTATATTTGTATACTCATAATCACCAAAATTTATTTTATTTCCATCTGGCGTTTCTGCAATACCAAATACTGACGACACATCTAATCTTATTGGCTTCTTTGAATCTAATAAAACACTACTAAAACCAAATATGGTATTGATCTCTATTTCTTTGTGATGATTTTGAATAGGGAGTTCACTTAGATCAATAACTCCACTACCAAAGATTATATTATATTCATCTTCATTAAAATCAGTTACTTTTAATGTTTTGTTAGAAAAAATAATTGTATTGTGATCAATATCAATCAAAGTACCTCCAAACAATATAGTTACACCTACATATATTATTAGTAATCCAATAAGAATCCTTACAAATGGTATCTCAATATCAAAAGTCTTTAAGATAGCTGTCAATCCAATAAAAATAAGTAATATCCCAATCGTTGTTCCTGAAAATATACTAAAAGATTTCATTTTTACCTCCTTAAAATTTATTTTTAAAACATAATACATTATTAAATTATTTATTATATTTAATATTCTATCAGTAAATAAATCATTTTTACAATCAGATTATAGAAGTTATTACTTTTTTTATTATAATAATAAATCACTATTATTATACTATAAGAACTGATTGTTTGATATACTTGATACCTTTTTATTGATGCTCCCAATAAAAAATCTTATTATACCAACAAGACCTTTATTAGTTAGAGCAATTAGATCAATGCCTTTTTCTTCAGCATAGCTACAAATAAAATCTACAAGCTCACCTAACTGTATTGTTTTATTTACTATTAACTCATTATCTTCAAAGTATTTTTCTACATTTAAAAGTATCTCAATACCCTTTTTAAAATTTAATTTTTTTGATCTGATCTATTTTTTTATATTTTATCTGGTATATATAACTCAATTTTTTTAAACTTCATCTTTTTGTCTTCCAGAACAATTATTATTTTACATAAGCATTAGTTAAATTAGTTAACTTATCAACTTCGTTAGCTGTTTTGATAGATCTTTCTGATCAGATACTGCCAGTAATACACTTTTTACAATAATTCACCTTCTAATTTAATTTTATCTCAAATCATATAATTTTAAATATAAATGGCTAAAAAAGTTGCAACAAATAAAGCAATTGAGGGAGCTATAATTGTTAAAATTACATAATCATAGTAAGTATCTTTAAGTTTAAGTCCTGTATAGGCTAACATTGCAAGATAAACCGAGTTATGAGGTAGAGTATCTAATCCTGTTGAGGCAATCAAAATTATCCTATGTAAGTACTCTACATTTACTAATTTTACTAGATTATCACCAACAGTACTCATTGTTAAAATTATTCCACCTGAAGCACTCCCCAATAAACCGGAAGCTATATTTGTTATGATACCGATTAAGAAATAGGGATGTAAGGGTAAGTTCAAAATCATCTGTAAGTACTCCTTAAAAACAGGTAAATTTGATATAAAATTACCAAATCCCATAACTGATGCAACAAACATTAAAGGTACAGTAGCATTAGTTATACAGTCATTTATTACTTTTTTAAAATTAATTTTTTTAATATTTTTTATTAAAGAAACAATTACTCCAAATAATAGAGAAACTACAGGAGAAAAATCTAAGATAGCTAAAGAAATAAAAACAGTAAGTAAAGGTGATATACTAAGCAATAATTTAATTATAACAGTGATATTTAACTCTGACATTATGTTTTTTTCTGAAATATCAATATCATCCGGTAATAACTTTTTTGTCTTATAGATCAAATAATAAACTGCAAAACCTGTACTAAAAAATACACTAATTAAAGATATGTATAGTCCTGCAACAGCAGGAGTATTTAAAAGATCCATCATTATTAAGTTTTGTATCTGCGGACTGCCTGCAAGTGGGATTCCAATAACCACTACTCCACCTGTAATAGAAGCTAAAATAAGAGATTTTGATAAGTTTGCATTCTCAAATACTGACTTTGCAATTGGATAAATAGTAAAAATTAAAACAAAACCACTTATTCCTCCATATGTCATCAATGCACTAATAAAAAATATCCCTACTCCAACATATTTATAGTTAATAAACTTAATAATAGTCTTACCAATATCAGATGCATCATTAGAATCCTCCATAATCTTTCCTAATAATGAACTTAGTAGAAATATAAAAAGATATTTTTGGATGAATCCTGCAAAACCAGGTAAGTAATTTTCATTTAATATCTGAAGGATATCTAAGTTATTAAATAATGCAATAATTATTGAACTAATAGGAGCTGCTATTACAATACTAACTCTATAGATAATTAAAATAAGTAAAACTAAAAATCCTATTATAATTCCGAGCATTCATTTTCTCCTTTCATATTTTATTTTTTTAATATTAATTATTGTTTGTAATTAAAGAAGGATATACTTGGCTCTTCAAAAGATAGTTAAGACGTTCTAACTTTTTATCCTTAGCTTTATATAGATAATCTGAGATTATTTTTTTGCCATGGTAATAAGTGAAAGAATAGATTTTTTTAAATTCTGAACTATTTAAATTTTTAACTATATGATCAATCATAACATCATTCTGCAAGCTATACTTTTTAATATATTTTTTTACCATATCTTTTGAATATCCTTGATCTAACATTATTGCAGCATTACTGGATATTTGATCAAGAGAATTATATCTAGAGGCTTTAATTATAGATTTTAAGTCAAGATCATCTGTGTTTATGTTGAACTTTTTATAAATATTTTGTTCCATCCACTCTGTTGCTTCTTGAAGAGTAAAGATTATATCAAATGCTACTTCACCTAAGCCTTCACTGATAACCAGCTGAGGGCTATTCAGTAAGAAAATATTGTTTTCAAAGTATTTTCTTTTATTTATCAAATGTTCTTCTTTTAGGCAAAACTCTGTATGGTGTCCCGGGTATAATTCATGAGTAATCAAAGGTAGTAATTGAAAAAAATTAAATGGAATATCCTCGTTTATTTCAACCAAAGAAATATAATTACCCAGATAACGGGTTGATGCTCCATAATGTTTATTACTAACAAAGTTTAAGTTTATATTTTCTTTTTCAGGCAGTTTAAGAGTTTTTTTACTCAAATTTGCCATCTCTTTTATAATATACTCAAGATATTCTCTCTTCTTTTTACTACACTTGAAATTATACATATTCCGTGTTATCCACTCTTCATATCTTTTTGTTAATTCTCCTTTTTTAGGCAAACCCTCTTTAAAATATTGAAGCCCTTTTTCAAAGCTACTTTCTTCCACCCAACTATATTCAATATCTAATATTAACTCAACTTCATCTTTTAAAATTATATCTTCACCATTTATTATACGCAAGATTGTTTTAATTGCAATTAACTGTTTTTTTAAATACTTTTTCCTTGTTTTTTTAAAATCAACTTCTTTTAAACTTGTCAATAATTGATCTAACTCTTTAATAAGTTCTATTGGTTTTTTTATCTTTTCCTTACTTATTTCTTCTTTTAACTCCTTAGGCCCTATATAGGCATCTATGTAGTAACCATTATTCTTTATAAATAGTTTGTCTACCCTTAAAGTCAACTTCACATAATTAGTTAACCAAGTATTTTGCATATCTATACACTCCTAAAAAATTATTATATTTATATTGCCTAACTTATAATAAATATTTAATATTGATAAAGACGCCTATAATAATTATCTGCAGTATAAATCACTGCTAAAAGATTATGTCCTAAAACTCTATCTTTTGCTGCCAAAACAGTTACAGAAGCTTCTGAATAATTAAAGAAAAAGCTATCATGTCCAACACAATGACCTAAAACTATATTGAAGTCTGTCTCACACTCCTTTAGTAGTTTCACTATGAGGTTGTTATTATGTAAACACCAACTAGGATACTGATTAGATTACTCTCTACATATTTTCTCTTTACAACTTGCACATATAAAAATTAATCCCTCTTTTTTTATTTTATTATTCAAAAATTAACTTCCCTCTCTTCTTTATATCTGATCATTTTTTTATAATTAAATTATTAGTTGAGCTTCATTAAAAAACAAACCTATTATAGAAACTTATTTATAAATTCTAAATATCCTGCTAAAAACATTAAAAAGCATATCCTTATTATAAGAATATGCTTAATTTTATTCCTATTTATCATTTTGTTTATATAATTTGATTAAAAAAATGCTCACTCTCTTATTGAACATCTACTTTTTTAAAGCCAACCTTTTCACCCTTATAATATATAGCTATTTCCCATTCTCCAGTTTTCCCATTAGAAGGAATACTAATGGTCTTATTTGTACAGGTTACCCAAGAACCACCTTTATAGAAGTTACCATCTGGATCACGGAGTTTCCATGTAATTCTAACCCCAGTATAATTTTTATCATTTACCGAAACTCCAACATGAATTGTTACTTCTCCACCTGCTGCAACTTCTTGTTTATCAATTGTAACCGTCCAGGTTGGTTCAACTTTCACAGTTTGGTTTTTAACTTGATTTGCAGTTACTTCACATTCTGAAACATCTTGAAACAATACTTCCTGATCTGAATTTAATAATTCTCCTGTAATATTCCAGGTTCCAGTTTCCAGATCAAGAAAAGTAGCTTCAGCAGTATAATTTGCTAAAGTAAAATCCCTTTCATCAATAGTTGTCCCTTGTAATATACTAACCATTCCTCCATTTACAAGTTCTACAAAAAATTCTTCTTCTGGTATTTCAGACTCAAAATAAGAATAATCATAAATGATAGTTAGATCACCAGTACCATCAATATCACTATTCATACCTGAATCACAGCCAGTAAATGCGATAAAAATAATAAGTAATAATGAAATAAATAGATACTTTCTTAAACTCCCTGGAAAATTAATATCTTTTGTAAACAATAAAAACACTCCTTTAATTTGAAGTGAAAGCGAACATAAAAAATTTATAATGTTCTATGTAAGATGTCTTAAAAATTTATTTAATTTTTATGACCAAGTTAAAAAGTAGTTCACCTTCCTATTAATAATATACCACTATTTTAAATAATATTCAATATATATTAACTATTTTAATATTATTACATCATTTTCATATTAATATCTTTGGCTATTTATTAAATCATAACAATAATTCTGTTCATAGAAAATTATATTAAGTTATGACAAGCTTTGAAATAATAAACAATTAAAGGTGGGAAATACCTTTATATGGAGTTGAAGGATTTCACAATCTTACTTATATGATTTAATATATTGTAAATTTTTTTGAAGATGTCAATGTATAATTATTAACTTGGAAAAGTTTAGTATTAAAGGGTTTTGAAAATATATATAGAATATCTATATTATAATATACATTTAATCATAATATTATTTTTTTAAAATGGAAATGCTTTTAATCTGAGATGAAAGGAGGACAATCGATGATATTAAATAAGAATTATTTATTAAAGATAAGTCTAGGCTTGTTATTGATTACTTTATTGGTCACCGGTTGTAGTCTACAAGGCAGCCTATCATTAACTATCACACCAAATCCAATTGTATTCACTTATGAAAATCAGTCTGTCGATACTACCATTACACTAACTACAGGAGGATTTGGACAGATTACTATTGATCAATTCATCATATTAGTTTTAGATGGTGAAGAAGAAATTTTTACTCAAATTATTGAAGTTAATGAAACTATTGATTTCAGTGTACCTGGTGTTTCACATCAAGAAAATTATGTAGTAAATTTAAGTGATGTTTATGATCAAGAAATTACCGAAGCCTTTTATAATGATAATTTAAAGGGAACAGAATTGACTATAAAAATTACAATTGCTGGCAGCACAACAACCACTACACAGGTACCTATACAGTTTAATTAATAAGAGTGTATATTAAAAGGGCAAATGGTGGACTATCAAATATTTTTATTTAAATAATGATTAATACTCAATATGAATGAAATTTGTATAGTCTACTATTTGTTATTATTATTAAATTTACTCTCATTATCTCTTTTTGATATTTAAAATTAGACCACCTTAGTTTTACTGTGTTAAGAAAACTCAAAATCAATTGATTCTTTTATTAATTTATTAGATTTAACTATTTTCTTTAGATTGTTCTAATCAATAATATTTTTATTAATATCAAAAATATCTTTTATGATTGTTACTATATTTTTTCTTACTTAGCATTGAAGTCATTCTTTTTCAATATCTAATTTATTTAATACATCATTACTAGCAACTTTATGAATTAATTTTAAAGTACTTGATAATAATTTTATCAATATATTTCTTGATTAGTAATTATACTTAATTGAATAAGCTTTTTTATTAATCAACCTATTAGTAATATATTTTATTGTTTTTACTCTACATCTTTTTTATTTATGATATATCATATAATCTTTTCTAATATTTATTGTCTTTAATTAAGCTTTTTTATACTATATTCGTTATTTTCAAATAATTCTACACAAGCTTTAACAACCTTAATATCAAATTTTGTTCCTGCATTATCCTTAATTTCTTTTAATGCTTCTTTTATACCTAAAGCTGCTCTATATGGTC
Organism: Halanaerobiales bacterium; assembly: GCA_021736965.1. Taxonomy (GTDB): domain Bacteria; phylum Bacillota; class Halanaerobiia; order Halanaerobiales; family M55B127; genus M55B127. Next base: position 6,864 of record JAIPEV010000090.1, read on the forward strand.
TTCTACTTGTCATAGCCTCAACAACATCAGCTACTGATATAATTTTAGCTTCTAATAA
>JAIPEV010000091.1 GCA_021736965.1 Halanaerobiales bacterium
AAAGGAACTTAAAGAGATTGAATATAGGGTAAATGAACAGATAATTAACAATCTTAAGGTAGTAATTAAAGAGATGAGTATTGATCAGGCAAAAGAAAAAGGTGCTCAAGCACTTTTTACTGAAAAATATGGTCAGAGGGTAAGGGTAGTTCAGATTGGTGATTATAGTATAGAACTCTGTGGTGGTACCCATGTACAAAGGACTGGAGATCTTGGTTTATTTAAAATATTAAATGAAGGTTCAATAGCTTCTGGAGTTCGAAGAATTGAAGCTGTTACCGGATTTAAAGCTTTAGAATATGTTGAAAAACAAAAAGATCTACTAAATAAATCAACTGATATATTAAATACTGATTTATATGATCTTCCTAATAAGATAGAGAAGATGAAGTTAGAAGTAAAAGATCTTAAAAAAGAAATTAGGTCTTTGAAAGATAAAATTGCTCATTCAAAATCTGTTGATTTAATCGAACAGGTTAAAAAGATTAAAGGAGTTAATTTATTAACTCACAAATTAGATCGAGTTGACAGTAATGGTTTAAGAAAAATGGCTGATCAATTGCAAAAGAAATTGGAATCCGGTATAATTGTATTAGCTTCTGTTTTAGAAGATAAGGTATTATTTGTTATAAAAATAAGTGATGACCTTGTAAAAGAAGGTTATCATGCCGGTAAAATTATTGGCCAGGTTGCTAAAGTTGCTGGTGGTGGTGGTGGTGGCAGACCGGATATGGCTCAAGCCGGTGGAAGTCGAATTAAACAAGTTGAGCAAGCTCTTTTAAAGGCAGAGGAAATAGTTAAAAATAAAGAGTAATTTAAGTTTTAACTAAAAAATGACTAATAGGAAGTGGTATAATGCCTGAAGATAATGTTAAAGATCAGACGATGCGATTTAAACCGACAAAAGAAGAGCTAAGTGAAGCTGGTTATGTTATTCAAAGGGTTTCAAAGGCCTTGAAAGAAAAAGGATATAATCCGGTAAATCAAATTGTCGGTTATATACTTTCAGGTGATCCAGCCTATATTACTAGTTATAAAGATGCCCGGACGATGATTAGAACTTTAGATAGAGATGAGATAATTGAAGAGTTAGTAAAGTCTTATTTGAATAAATAACTATAAAAGGTGCTTTCAGATATTTGGAAGCACCATTTTATAACTAATGGAGGAAGTTCTTTTGAGAAAGTTAGGAATAGACTATGGAAGTAAATATATTGGAATTGCGATAAGTGATCGCTTAAATGTGGTAGCTCACAGTAAAGATGTTATAAAGAGAAGTGATCTAAAGAATGATTTAGAGCTCATAAAAAAGTATATAAAAGAATTTGAGGTAGATCAGATTGTTGTTGGAATGCCAACTTCATTAAATGGAACATTTGGACCAAGGGCTAAAAAGACAAAGCAGTTTGTTAACTTTTTAAATAATAGCTTAGAAATTGATATTGTGACTTGGGATGAAAGATATACAACTGCAATTGCTGAAAAAAGTATGATAGAGGCTGATCTAAGTAGAAAAAAAAGAAAAAAACTTATAGATAAGATAGCAGCCTCCTTGATCTTACAAAATTATTTGGACTATATTAATCAAAAGGATGGTGAAAATAATGGGTAATGAAGGTAGTTACTGGGTTGATCAAGACAAAGGTGAACTAGTTTTAAATAATGAAGGTATTGAAGAGCGATTTTATATTGAAGATGAGATCTTATTTGATGGAAGTAAGTATTTAGTTTTAATTCCTGTTGAAGATGAAGAAAGCGATGAAGCATTACTTTTAAAAATAGTTGAAGGTAAAGATGAAAGTTTTTTAAGTATAATTGAAGATGAAAAAGAATTTAATAAAGTACAAGAGAGGTATTTAAACAGTTGAAAAAAGCCGGAATAATATTTTTAATATTAATAATTTTAATAACGTTTTCTATTAAAGTAGCAGATCTAACAGGTCCAGTAAATGGTAGTAAAGATCAAAATATTTTAGTTGAAATCAAAAAGGGTTTTACTGCTCAAGAAATTGTAAATACTTTATATATACATAATTTAATTCAATCTAGATTAGTATTTAAAACATATCTTTACTTAGCAAAGATACAAAATGATCTACAGGCAGGTTATTATTATCTGACACCTGCGATGGATATGTTTGAAATTGCTGAACGACTAACCAAAGGTGGTAACGCTGTATTCAAAATTACTATTCCTGAAGGTTTTACTGTTCTAAATGTAATTAATAGGCTATCGGAAAAGAGTAAAAATGATAAAGAAAGTTATCTAAAAGTTATTAAAGATCAAGAGTTTGATTATAGCTTTTTACCAGAGAAAAGTCGAGATCTCTTATATCGGCTAGAGGGTTATCTATTTCCTGATACCTATACAATACCACTTGGATTTGACTCTAAACAGACTATTGATGTATTATTAAAGTCATTTAAAAGAAATATTATTGAAAAATTAATGATCCTTAAAGATAGCAAATATACTATTCATCAATTGATTACGATTGCTTCTCTTGTTGAAAAAGAAGCGAAATTTGATGATGAAAAACCAATTATAGCTTCTGTAATATTTAACAGATTAGAACAGGATATGTTATTACAGATCGATGCTTCTGTTCAGTATTTATTGGAGGAAAAAAAGCCACAACTCCTTTATAAGGACTTAGAAATTGATTCTCTATATAACACTTATTTATATAAAGGATTACCGCCAGGACCCATTTGTAACCCTGGTGATAAATCAATCCAAGCTGTTTTAGAACCTTCTGAAACAAAATATCTATTTTATTTTGCCCTTGAAAATGGTAGACATATTTTTACAAAAAGTTATCAAGAACATTTAAATAAACAACAGGAAGTAAAAAGAGGGAAAGATAATGGGTGATCAATTTTTTAAACTTTGGGAAGAAGATATTAAACTGTTAGAAATAGAAAAATGGGCTAAAGATAATCATATTCCGATAATTAGTAAAGAGATTGCAAATATTTTAAAAACCCTATTAATAGTAAAAAATCCAAAGTTAATATTAGAAGTTGGAACTGCTATAGGATATTCTACTTTATGGTTTGCGAATTACTCTAGTGAACAATCTGAAATAGTCACGCTTGAGAGAGATCAAAACAGATTATCTAAGGCAAAGAAAAATATTGAATGGTTTAATTTTCAAGACAAGGTAAACTTCAAATATGGAGATGCCTTTGAAATCATTCCTTACTTAAGAAGAGAGTTTGATTTTATATTTATAGATGCTGCAAAAGGGCAGTATCTTAATCTATTTAAGATGGCAGAAAAAAAATTATCTAAAGATGGAGTTATTATCTGTGATAATGTATTATATAAAGGGCTTGTTAGAAATAAAAAAGATGTTAAACACAAGATGAGAACTATAGTTTCTAATATGCAGAATTTTTTAATCTATTTAAAAGATAATAAATATTTCAAGACAGATTTATTTAATATTGGTGATGGTCTTACTATTAGTAGCAGGAGGAATTTATAGATATGAAAAAAGTAGAACTCTTAGCACCTGCCGGGAATTTAGAAAAGTTAAAAACAGCAGTTTTTTATGGAGCCGATGCAGTTTACTGTGGAGGTTTTAACTATGGATTAAGAGAAGGTGCAGATAACTTTAGTTATCAGGATTTAAAGGCTGGTACTGAATTTATTCATGATAGAGGTAAAAAGATATATGTTACAGTAAATATGATTCCACATAATGATGATCTTAAAGGTTTAGATAATTATTTAGATGATTTAGAAGAAATCGGGGTTGATGCACTTATTATATCTGATCCAGGTATATTAAAAATTATTAGAAAAAAAGAAATCGATATTCCTCTCCACTTAAGTACTCAGGCAAATTCAGTTAACTATGCCAGCGTTTTATTCTGGCAAGAGTTAGGTCTAGATAGAATAATTTTGGCCCGTGAGTTAAATAAAGAGGAAATTAAAGAGATTGATAATAAGACAGATATTAGTTTAGAAATGTTTGTCCATGGAGCGATGTGTATATCATATTCAGGCCGTTGTCTGTTAAGTAACTACTTTACAAATAGAGATGCTAATCGGGGCAAATGTGCACATTCTTGTCGCTGGAAGTACTATCTAATGGAGGAAGAAAGACCAGGAGAGTACTACCCTGTTTTTGAAGATGAGAACGGGACTCATATTTTGAATTCCAAGGATCTATGTTTAATTGAATATATTCCTGAGATTATAAATAGTGGGGTTGATAGTTTAAAGATAGAAGGTAGAATGAAAGGAATCCATTATATAGCGTGTGTTACTTCTACCTATCGAAAAGCTATTGATCTTTACTATCAGGATCCTAAAAACTATAAATTTAATAAAGACTGGTTTAAAGATTTAAAAAAAATTAGTCACCGGGGATATACTACAGGCTTTTTCTTAGATCCTCCTAACCAAGATTCACAAAATTATAGTTCTTCTGCCTATCAAAGAACTTATGATTTCATGGGGGTTGTAAGAGGTTATGATCATAAGAAAAATGAAGCTTTAATCGAGGTAAGACATAAGTTTTTTAAAGGTGATCATCTAGAGATACTTAAACATAATGGTGAAGTAAAAAAAGAAGTTGTAAACTATATTATAAATGAAGCAGGTCAAAGGGTTGAAGCTGCTCCCCATCCAAAAGAGATAATTAGGATACCTGTTAACGAAAAGTATGAACAGCTGGAAGTAGTAAGAAGAGAGGTTAAAAAATAATGGAGAAAAATACCCATAGAATTGTCGCTAAGGTACCACAAGAGGAGATTGTTTTTGTTGATATGATTTTTAAATCTTTTGAAGGGATTGCAATGTTAACGGTTAGTAAAAATGATACGGGTGAGATCTATCTTGATGTTACTGAGGGGACAAGGGATTTGGTTTTAGAGATCTTAAGAGATTTAGACAATGATTTTTCTGTAGAAATTATCAAGAACTGATATATTTGACAAGTTGTAAGATATTAGTTATGATTACTGTAAGTAAAAAAATGTTTATTCTGGGGGTAATTGAGGTTGAATAAATTGTATCCTGACATTTATTTTGAAAGTATATATGATATTCAGGTTAAAAACTTACAAGAGATGAATATAAAAGGAGTAATTGTAGATATAGACAATACGATTGTACCCTGGGATAATAAAAAATTAAGTGATGAAGTATTTAACTGGTTTAAAGAACTAATTGAAAATAATTTTGAACTATGCTTGATATCAAATGGTATGAGTAAAAGAGTTGAGTACTTCAGTAATCAACTGGACATTCCCGCAATAGGTAAAGCAGTTAAACCCAGAAAGAAAGCTTTTATACAGGCTTTAGAGATTCTTGATCTAAAGAGACCTGAAATTGCAGTAATAGGAGATCAAATATTTACTGATATTTTAGGAGGAAACAGAATGGGTTTTACTACAATCTTAGTAGATCCACTTATAGAAAATGAATTTATTACTACAAAAATAATGAGATACTTTGAAAGATTGATTATAAAACGGGGGATGTACCATGATTGATTTTTGGAGGGATTTATATGATTCATCAAAATATGAAAAAGATTTTAATGGTTTTACTCATAACTTTATTTGTTTTTATAAGTTATGTTAATGTAGTAAAGACAGAAGATTTTCATGATTTAGGAACAAGAACAGTCAGCTATGGAGATGAAGGTTCAGATGTTGCAATTTTACAACAGAGACTAAGTGATTCAAACTATTATCACGGTAAAATAGATGGTATATTTGGTAATAAGACAGTTGAAGCTGTGAAAAAGTTACAAAAGACTTATGGACTTAAAATTGATGGAGTAGCAGGTAAAAGTACTGTTTATTACTTACCAAATAACAGTATTTATCAGGAAATTAATATTACAAGAGATGAAGTTATGCTACTAGCTAGAGTAGTCCATGGCGAAGCCAGAGGAGAGAGTTTTGAAGGCAAAGTTGCAGTTGGAGCTGTTATCTTAAATAGAGTTGAGGACAGCGGATTTCCTAATTCAATTAGAGAGGTTATCCTACAGAGAGGTCAATTTAGTAGCCTGTCTGATGGTCAAGCAAACTTTTTTCCAGACCAGATATCAATTAATGCAGCCAGGGCAGCTTTAGTAGGTTATGATCCGACATATGAGTCACTGTTTTTTTATAATCCTAAGGTTGCTACAAATCTAAGTTGGATATCAAAAAGGCCCGTCATACTAACAATAGGAGATCATGTATTTGCAAGATAAAAAAAGTAGCACCTGATTTAATCTTCAGGTGCTATTTTAAATTCTATTTACTTTTCTTTTCCATTTGATGCATACATTTTTTACATATCGTCCTACCGTTGTATTCGAATGTGTCATCTGCACTTCCGCAGAAGATACAAGCGGGTTCGTATTTTTTTAATATAATTTTATCTTCTTCGACAAAGATTTCCATAGGATCTTTTTTGTCAATATTCATAGTTTTACGGAGTTCGATAGGGATCACCATTCTACCAAGATTATCTATTTTCCTAACAATACCAGTAGATTTCAACTTCACACCACCTTAATAAATGTAAAACGGATTCTTTAACTCTACCTTGATTATACTATTTATTACATATTAAGTCAATAGTTTACAATTTATAGTTTTTCATGATATGATAAGATTAATAAATTAATGATCTCTAACCATATTATACGAGGAGTGAAAATAATGGGTGCGCCAAGTAAAGCTTAACAGTTCTTACTGGTGGAAAGTCCAGGGTGAGTAAAGGTTAGCCACCAGCTTACCACCTATACCACGTGTATTATGGTAATATAATGCATGAAGCTGGTAGATGGGAGATAATAGGCCATAACGCAAGTGAAGGGATTTAGCCCCGAAATTCACATCATTGGAAGAGGTCGACAGTGTTCATTTGCTGGAAGACAATATACTATTAAATGATATGGTTAAT